>CANHNG010000020.1 GCA_947461915.1 Flavobacteriaceae bacterium | reverse complement strand
TTGGTAAAAGCCTCAAACTGGTTTTCGATAATATCCATTGCCAAAGCCACATATTCCGTAGGTGTTTTGTGCTTCAATTGCAGCAGTAAACATTCCTGCAAATCACGTGCGCCAACCCCCGAAGGTTCTAGCTCGTGAATGATGTGCAACATTCTTTCAACCATTTTCTCATCAGTGTAAACACCTTGGGTAAACGCCATGTCGTCGACCATATCTAGAATACTTCGTCGGATATAACCCATATCATCGATGCTTCCTACCAGAAATTCTGCAATTTCTCGCTCTTGGTCGTTTAACATAAAAGTGTTCAGCTGATTGATTAAATCTTGGTGAAAGCTTATTGGAGCGACCAATGGCGATTCGCGTTCCTCATCGTCATCGCTGTAATTATTGGCTTGAGTCTTGTAATCCGGAGTTTCATCGCTGCTTAAATATTCGTCAATGTTGACATCGCTAGTGTCCTCACTTTCATTGTCGTCATAATCGTCGAATTCGTCATTGGAATCATCATTGTCGAATTCGTCTTTTTCATAAATTCCCTCTTCCTCAGTTCCTGCTTCCAATGCTGGATTTTCATTCATTTCTTCCAACAATCGTTGTTCGAATGCTTGCGTAGGCAATTGAATTAACTTCATCAACTGGATTTGTTGAGGAGATAATTTTTGGGATAATTTTAGACTTAGAAATTGTTTTAACATTTTATTTTTTAATAGGTTATGAGTTTAGATGTTTATAAGTTTAGAAATAATATGTTTGTTAACTTGCCTAAACTTATAACCGCATCAACTTCTAAACTTTTTTTAAAACTCAGCATTTTGTGGCGTTCTAGGGAAAGGGATTACGTCACGTATATTAGTCATTCCCGTAACGAAAAGTACCAATCTTTCGAATCCAAGGCCAAAACCAGAGTGAACGGCACTCCCGAATCTTCGGGTGTCTAAATACCACCATAATTCTTCTTCATCAATTCCCAAAGCTTTCATTTTTTCGACCAAAACCTCAAAACGCTCTTCTCTTTGTGAACCTCCCACGATTTCTCCAATTCCTGGAAAAAGAATATCCATAGCGCGAACCGTCTTTCCGTCTTCGTTCAAACGCATATAAAATGCTTTGATATTAGCTGGATAATCAAACAAGATTACCGGACATTTAAAGTGTTTTTCAACTAAATAACGCTCGTGTTCCGATTGTAAATCAGCCCCCCATTCGTTAATGATGTAATTGAATTTTTTCTTTTTATTAGGAGTAGAATCTCTCAAAATGTCAATCGCTTCAGTATATGAAACGCGTTTGAAATTATTTTCCAAGACAAAATTAATTTTTTCTAGCAGCCCCATTTCGCTTCTTTCGGCTTGTGGTTTCGCTTTTTCTTCTTCTAATAAACGTCCTTCTAGAAATTTTAAATCCTCCTGACATTTGTCAATGGTATATTTAATTATGTACTGAATAAAATCTTCGGCCAAATCCATATTGTCATTTAAATCATTGAAAGCCACTTCGGGTTCAATCATCCAAAATTCAGCCAAATGGCGAGATGTATTCGAATTTTCAGCCCTAAATGTGGGTCCAAAAGTATAAATTTGACCCAAAGCCATGGCAAAAGTTTCGCCTTCCAATTGTCCGGAAACTGTTAAATTGGTTTCTTTTCCGAAGAAATCTTCTTTGTAATTTACTTTTCCGTCTTCGGTTCTTGGCGTATTGTCGAAAGGCAAAGCAGTAACCTTGAACATTTCGCCAGCTCCTTCGGCATCAGAACCAGAAATGATAGGCGTGTTTACATATACAAACCCTTTTTGTTGAAAATAGTTGTGAACGGCGAACGATAAAACGGAACGCACCCTCATAATGGCTCCAAACGCATTGGTGCGAACTCTTAAATGTGCGTTTTCACGCAAGAATTCCAAGGAATGCTTTTTGGGTTGCATCGGGAATTTCTCTGCATCCGAGTCGCCAAGAATTTCCAATCCCGTAACCTGAATTTCGTATTTTTGCCCAGCACCTTTGCTTTCTACTAAGTTTCCAATAACCGAAATAGCGGCTCCGGTCGTGATTCTTTTCAAGGTTTCTTCGGGTGTGTTTTCAAAATCGACAACGCATTGTATATTGTTGATGGTCGAACCATCATTCAACGCAATAAATTGATTGTTTCTAAAAGTTCTTACCCAACCTTTTGCATTCACTCCTTGAAGTGTTGTCACGCTGTTTAGTATGTCTTTAACTCTTGTATGTTTCATTTTAATGGTTGAATTGATATTACAAATTGTATTATGATAGAACTACAAATATAATTGATTTATTGTGATTTTCGTAGCCACTTTCGTAGCTAAAAAGATAGGGTAAATAACGAGAATCCTTAATTACTTCGAACTTATCAATGACAAGCTATTCCAAAACTTCGGTCTCCAAAACATCCTCTTTGATAGCTTTCTTTTTTTCGAAAGTCAGCACCAATGCCGGTAAAACCAATAGATTGGCAAACATCGCAAACAACAAGGTACAGGAAATCAAACCACCAAGTGCAATCGTACCGCTAAAGCTGGAAAGCGTGAAAATGGCGAACCCAAAAACTAATACGATGGAAGTGTAAAAGGTGCTTATCCCTGTTTCCCTTAATGCGCTGAATACTGATTTTTTGATTTTTCCGTTGTTTTCAATTAGGTCGTGTCGGTATTTTGCCATAAACTGGATGGCATTATCCACCGAAATTCCGAAAGCAATACTGAAAACCAAAATGGTTGACGGCTTGAGTGGAATGCCAAAATAGCCCATTAATCCTGAGGTAATGCACAGCGGAAGTATGTTTGTGATGACCGAAACCAAAATCATTTTTATGGAGCGGAACATATAGGCCATTAATCCTGCGATTAACAAAATAGCAAAAATGAGTGATTCGATGAGGTTATCAATTAAGTAGGAAGTGCCTTTCTGGAAAACCAACGCCTTTCCTGTCAGCGTAACTTCGTAGCGTTCTTTTGGAAAAACTTGGTCTATTTTCTTTTTTAATTTCCCTTCTACTTTCGCCATTTTTTCAGTGCCAATATCTCTCATGAAGGTTGTTATTCGGGCATATTGTCCGGTCGAATCCACATAACTTTTCATCAAATTCTCTTTGGTGTTTTTCGTGGCATTTTTGGCATACGAAAGGATGAATGATTGCTCTTGCGAAGTGGGCAATTCATAAAATTCCGGGTTCCCGTTGTAATACGCCTGTTTTGAATACTTTACCAAATTTACTAATGAAATGGGCTTCGATAATTCCGGAATTCCGGAAATAGTTTGTTGTAATTCTTCCATTTTTTTCATTGTGGACAATTTCATAACCCCCTTTTTGTGTTTGGTGTCAATCACAATTTCCAAAGGCATAACCCCTTTGAATTCCTTTTCGAAGAAGTCAATATCCTTAAAGAATGAAGCACTTTTTGGCATTTCGCCAATCAAACTTCCGGAAACTTTCATTTGAGAAACACCGATGACGCTAAAAATCATGAGTATTCCATAAATCATATAGATGATTCTTCGATTGTATCGAACAGCATATTCTACCCAATCTAACACTGCCGAAATATAGGTTTTGCTTAAGTGATACAAGTGCTTTTCCTTTGGAACGTCCATAAAACTGTATACAATTGGCACAATCATCAATGTCAAAAGATAAACCGTAATCACGTTAATGGAGGTTACTAATCCAAATTCGTAAAGTAAATCATTGCCCGTGATCATGAACGTAGCAAATCCTACTGCCGTTGTTAAATTTGTCATCAAAGTCGATACCCCAATTTTTGAAATAACACGTTGCAACGCTTTGGCTTGGTTGTGATGGGTTTTGATTTCCTGCTGGTATTTGTTGATTAGAAAAATACAGTTCGTAATCCCAATAACAATTATTAAAGGCGGAATAATAGCCGTTAAAATCGTGATTTTATAATGGAATAATCCCAAGGTGCCGAAAGACCAAACTACGCCAATCAATAAAATACAAATTGAAATAAAAGTTGCTCTGAAGGAACGGAAAAACAAAAAGAAAATAAACGAGGTAATGAAAAGTGCAGCTCCAATAAAAAGCCCAATTTCGCCTTTCATGTTTTGTGCATTGATAGTTCGAATGTAGGGCATTCCTGAAACACGAAGGTCGATTCCGGTTACTTTCTCGAATTTTTCGATTTTCGGAACTAGATTTTCAATTATGAAGGTTTTTCTTGACTCGGTATTAACAATTTTTTTATTCAAATAAATTGCAGAACGAATGCTTCCTGATTGTTTGTTGAATAATAACCCTTCATAAAAAGGTAGGTTATTGAAAAGTTCATTTTTTATTTTCTCCAAATAAACGGCATTATTCGCTTGGCTTTGGTCAACAAGCGGAACCAATTCAAATTTCTCGGCTATCGTGTCTTTTTGTAATTTTTTTAAATCGTTTAGGGAAACAACAAGTTCCACTTCTTTAGAATTCTTCAACCCTATCATTAACTCGTTCCAAGCCCTATATCCTTTTGGAGTATAAAAAGCTTTGTCCTTGAACCCAATAACAATCAGATTGCCTTCTTCTCCAAATTTATTTAAGAAGTCTTGGTATTGCTTATTAACAATGTGTTTTTGAGGAAGTAAATTGGCCTCGGTATAAGTCATGCTCAGATTTCTCCATTGCAAACCGAGAAAAACTGTTAGGACAAGAATAACTCCAAGTATCGGGAGTCTATTTTTGAGTATAATCCGGGCAATCAGTTCCCAAAATCCTACTTTTAATGCTTTTTTCATATAAAAATTAAAAATCGTGGCAAAGGTAGATAAATCAAGCTATATTTCATTATTTGCGCTATTACATTTAAGTTTTAATTGTGCTATTTTCCTATAAAGATTAAATTTATATTATTAATTTTTTTGATGTTATAATTTATATATTTGGTTTTCTCATCTTTGTAGGGGAATAATTTAAATAGTTGAAGTAATAACAAATGAAAAACCATAGAAATACCATATTTTATTTTGTTGTTACGGGTGGTTTTACGGCTTTGATATATTGGATTATATGCCAAGGAAAAAGCCTTGAAACAGGAAAAAATTACATTCGTCCCGTAACTGAAAATGGTCATTGGAATGATTTCATGGCTTCTTTAACTCTGAATTTACATCACGATTTGGCCATACTCTTGGCCCAAATTATCACCATAATTTTTGTAGCCCGTTTTTTTGGATGGGTTTTTCGAAAAATAGGGCAGCCTTCCGTAATTGGTGAAATCATTGCTGGAATCGCACTTGGTCCTTCCTTGTTAGGGTTGTATTTTCCAGAATTTTCCAGTGCCTTGTTTCCTATTCAATCTTTAGGAAATCTGCAGTTTTTGAGCCAAATCGGGCTGATACTTTTTATGTTTATAATTGGTATTGAGCTCGACTTAAAAGTGTTGCAAAATCGCGCAAAAGAAGCTGTAGTTATTAGTCATGCCAGTATAGTGATTCCGTTTGCATTAGGAATTGGCTTAGCTTATTTTGTATATTATAGATTTGCTCCTGCGGGTGTTGCTTTTTTGCCCTTTGCTTTGTTTATGGGAATCGCTATGAGTATCACCGCATTTCCGGTATTGGCAAGAATAGTTCAGGAAAGAGGCATTCATAAAACCAAATTGGGAGCTATTGTAATTACTTGCGCCGCTGCGGATGACATAACCGCTTGGTGTTTGCTTGCGGCAGTAATTGCCATTGTAAAGGCGGGAACTTTCGTGAGTTCGCTCTATGTTATTGGATTGGCAATCCTATATGTAATTGTCATGCTTTTTGTGGTTAAGCCCTTTTTGAAAAAAATAGGGGAATTATATGGAACAAAGGAGAACTTGAGTAAGCCTGTGGTTGCCATTTTCTTTTTAACATTAATTATATCTTCTTATTTGACCGAGATTATTGGGATACACGCACTTTTCGGAGCTTTTATGACGGGGGTTATTATGCCTGATATAACTAAATTCAGGAACTTGTTTATAGAAAAAGTAGAAGATGTTTCGGTCATATTATTGCTTCCATTATTTTTTGTTTACACGGGGTTGCGAACCGAAATCGGATTGATTAATGATCCTTTTTTATGGAGAGTAACCGGTTTTATTATCTTAGTTGCTGTTGTCGGAAAATTTTTTGGAAGTGCATTGGCGGCAAAATTTGTGGGCCAAAGTTGGCGCGATAGTTTAACTATTGGTGCCCTGATGAATACACGAGGATTGATGGAATTAATAGTTTTAAACATTGGTTTGGATCTAAAAGTACTAACCCCTGAAGTTTTCACGATGATGGTTATTATGGCATTGGTCACTACTTTCATGACGGGTCCAACTTTAAACAGTATCAATTATATATTTAAGACAAAAGACGAGAGCATTTTAGACGAAATTCCGAATGGCAATAAATATAAAGTATTGATATCCTTTGGGAATAATGAAAAAGGGAAATCACTTTTGCGTTTGGCAAACAGTTTAGTCAAGAAACAGAAAGAAACATCGACTATAACCGCAATGCACCTCACCTTGAGTGATGAGGTACATTCCTATAATTTGGAAGAATATGAAAAAGATCGATTTTTGCCTATAATTGAGGAATCCAATGCGTTGAGACAGGAAATCACCACATTGTTTCAAGCCACAGCCGATATTGAAACCAACATTTGTGAAATTGCTAATAACGGGGAATTTGATTTGCTTTTGGTTGGTCTTGGAAAATCTATTTTTGAAGGGACCCTGCTCGGAAAAGTGTTGGGATTTACCACCAGAATAATGAATCCAGACCGATTGATTGATAAATTTACCGGAAAGGAGGGCTTGTTTGAAAACTCCCCTTTTGACGAAAGGACAAGGCAGATTATTTCGAAAATCAAGACGCCTCTAGGGATTTTAGTCGATAAAGAATTGCAGTCGGTGAACCAAGTTTTTATACCAATCTTTAGTTCTGAGGATTCTTTTTTGATTGATTATGCCCAAAAATTAATCTTTAACAATAATTCCAAAATTGTAATTTTGGATGTAAATGGTCATATCAACACTAATTTTGTTTTGAAGAGTGCCGTCAATTCATTAGAACAAAAATATTCTAATAATATCACTTTGGTAAATGACAAGATCATTAAAAAAGAGTTTTTGGCAACGCAAGACTTAATGATAATCAGTATCGAAAGTTGGAAAGAACTCGTTGATTCAGGTAGTTCTTGGTTGAGTAAAGTTCCTTCTGTATTGATTATGAAGCAATAATTTGAAATAAAAAAATCCGCGCGAAGCGGATTTAATATTTTTTTGTCAAAAGTTACACTTTCATAATTTCGGCTTCTTTGTGAACCAAGTGTTCATCAATTTTTTTGATAAAACTGTTGGTTAAATTTTGCACTTCCTCTTCGGCACTTTTGCAAATATCTTCGGAAGTTCCGTCCTTTTCCAATTTTTTGATTTCGGTGTTAGCTTCTTTACGAGCATTACGTATTCCAATTTTAGCATCCTCGGCTTCTGATTTCGCTTGTTTGGCAAGATCGCGTCTTCTTTCTTCGGTCAAGGGCGGAACGCTTATTATGATCACATCTCCGTTATTCATTGGGTTGAAGCCAATATTTGCGACCATAATCGCTTTCTCAATTGCATGAAGCATGTTCTTTTCAAATGGCTGTAATGTGATAGTTCGCGCATCGGGAACACTAATTTTGGCTATTTGTGAAAGGGGAGTAGCCGATCCATAATAGTCTACAAAAACACTTCCTAGCATGGCAGGAGATGCTTTTCCAGCTCGAATATTCAAGAATGCTTTTTCTAAATGGGCAATAGAACCCTCCATAGATTCCTGGGTACTGTCTAAAATAAATTCAATTTCTTCAGTCATTTTTTTAGCTTTTGAATTGTTGGGTTTTGGGTTGTTGGAATTTTAACTAAAACCAACAGCCAAAAACCATCATCTAAATATTTACTTCTGTTCCTACGTTTTCGCCTTGACAAATTTTCAACAGATTTCCTTCTTTATTCATGTCAAAAATTACGATTGGCAATTTATTTTCCTGACTCAAGGTAAAAGCTGTTGTATCCATAACATTCAATCCTTTTTTCAATACATCTTCAAAAGAAATATAATTGAATTTGGTTGCAGTCGCATCTTTTTCTGGATCTGCAGTATATACACCGTCAACCCTTGTTCCTTTTAGAATTACGTCTGCGTTAATTTCTACACCACGCAAAACGGCAGCGGTGTCAGTGGTGAAATAAGGATTTCCTGTTCCTGCACCAAAAATAACGATTCTCCCTTTTTCAAGATGACGATCCGCTCTTCTTTTGATGTATGGCTCAGCAATAGATTCCATTTTCAGGGCAGTTTGCAAACGAGTTTTCATTCCTTTATGTTCGAGTGCTCCTTGCAAAGCCATTCCGTTAATAACCGTGGCCAACATTCCCATATAGTCTCCTTGAACACGATCCATACCGTTACTAGCTCCTGCAACGCCTCTAAAAATATTTCCTCCACCTATCACAATGGCGATTTCCACTCCCTTATCATGAACTTTTTTAATTTCATCGGCATATTCGTCTAATCTTGCAGGGTCGATTCCGTACTGTCTATCGCCCATTAATGCTTCACCACTTAGTTTTAGAAGAATTCTTTTGTATTTCATGATAATATTAAAATTTGGAGTCTTGATTTTGTATGCTCAAGTATTTATTGTTGAGTTGTGCAAATATAAACATATTCTTTTTTTGAAAATAATGGTTTTTATTATTTTTTGACTCTAAAAATGAGGTAGGATTCTCTCATTTATTGGTTGTGAATTTTCGAATCATCATACTCATAATTATTACCATATAAAACTGACCTGCTAAGCTTAATATTGAAGTAACCATTTTTGCATTTTGACTAATAGGTAGCATATTACTAAAACCAATACTCGTAGCAGTATTGGTACAGTAATATACAATATCAACATAAAAACTGGTATTCAGTTTAATATCAATATTAGTCAAAACATTTTTATCGTCAATAAGAAAGAGAATCATAAAAATTCGAACTGTAATTTCTAATAATAATAAATACCCAGCAATTGTTCCCGAAATTAATGCCTTGTCGATTCGATGTGGGGAGAATAGAAACGAGAAGGTATAAAATATAGTAATTATTAAAAAAATCAAAAAAGATACTTCCCTCAAATACTTCAATGAAATATAATTGTTCAAATAAAATAAGCCGGTACTACAACAAAACGAAAAAATTAATATAAATCCAAACCATAAAGAGAGCTTATTTTTTCGATGAAAAAAACTGTTGGTAGCTGCTAAATATAAAACAACAACATTTGCTATTCTAAAATACTTTTCATAAAA
Source organism: Flavobacteriaceae bacterium (assembly GCA_947461915.1). Classification (GTDB taxonomy): domain Bacteria; phylum Bacteroidota; class Bacteroidia; order Flavobacteriales; family Flavobacteriaceae; genus Flavobacterium. The sequence continues at coordinate 2,252 of CANHNG010000020.1, read as the reverse complement.
GTTTAAATCATAAAAAAGTACGCTACCATACAGATGAAAGAGAAGAGCAACTAATAAAATTTCGTAACAATATTTGTAGATAAATACTGAAAACAGTCTTTTTTGCTTTTTTAATTCCATGTGAGTTGTTATTGTTTCGTGTAAATATATACAATTTGTGGATTTTAAAATCGCCAAAATTAATCAAAATTAGTTGCAAAACTTTGATTGATTTAATTTGTATTTAAAGTTTATTTATTGAAAACTAGCTACAAAATCATTAACATCTACAGCATTCAAAACATCATATTCGCCAATTTTTGTCCTGCGTAACACAGTTAAATGTGCGCCAGAATCCATGGCTTTGCCAAAATCATAAGCCAAGGAGCGAATATAAGTCCCTTTGCTGCAAACGACTCTAAAATCAACTTCGGGAAGTGCAATTCGGGTGATTTCGAACTCATGTATTGTTGTTTTTCGGCTGGCTATTTCTACGGTTTCTCCTGCACGAGCGTGTTCATACAAACGAACACCGTCTTTTTTTATGGCCGAAAAAATCGGGGGTTTTTGATCAATTTCTCCCAAAAATTGCTTCACGGATTCGTGAATTAAGGCTTCGTCAATATGTGAAGTGTCGAAAGTTTCATCTATTTCGGTTTCTAAATCGTAGGAAGGCGTGGTCGCTCCCATATAAAAAGTGCCAGTATATTCTTTGGCTTGTCCTTGCAATTCGGTAATTCTTTTGGTAAATTTTCCGGTGCAAACTAGCAATAATCCAGAGGCTAAAGGATCTAAAGTTCCAGCATGGCCAATCTTGAATTTTTTGGGAAGCCCCACTTTTTTGATCAACACATATTTCAATTTATTGACTGCCTGAAAGGATGTCCAATGCAATGGTTTGTCAATGAGTAAAATTTGTCCGTTTAGAAAATCTTCGGGAGCCATTAAATAACGGTCAATGGATGAATGAAAAAGTGGATTATCAATAACGCGACTCCCACAATAATTCTATAAAATCCAAATACTTTGAATCCGTGCTTACTCAAAAATCCTATAAAAGATTTGATAGCTATAAGTGCCACTATAAATGCTACAACATTTCCAATAATTAAAAAGTTGATTTGGTCGTGAGATAAAACAAGACCATCTTTATAGTAATCGTAACATTTTTTTGCCGTTGCCCCAAGCATTGTTGGCACCGCCAAAAAGAAGGAGAATTCAGCCGCTGTTGTTCGAGATAATTTTTGTGACATACCACCCACAATGCTTGCACCACTTCTTGAAACTCCTGGCACCATGGCTAAGCATTGAAATAATCCAATTTTAAAAGCTTGTAAATAACTAATTTCGTTTGACGTTTGGACTACTTCAGCATCGGCGAACCAATCGTCAACTTTTAATAACACAATTCCCCCAATTAAAAGCGAAACAGCAACTGTTAATGGACTTTCCAGTAGGGTATCAATTTTTTTACTGAACAACAGTCCAAAAACGACAGCAGGAATAAATGCCACCAATAATTTAAAATAGAAATCAAAACTTTGAAAAAATCGTTTAAAATACAATACTACAACCGAAAGTATGGCTCCCAACTGAATGAATACTGTGAAAAGTTTCGTAAACTCATCGTGTTCAATCCCAAAATAAGTGCTTCCGAGAATAAGGTGACCTGTAGAAGAAATAGGGAGAAATTCGGTTATTCCTTCAATAATGGCCAGAATAATGGCTTGTATGGTGTTCATTTAGATTGTTGAATTTTAGATTATAATAATAGTTAGTCCAATAATCTAACGATTTTTTTTAGGGTTTTTAATTATGGCGTAAATAGTGATTCCAAAACCAATTAAAACCGTTGTTGGAGCCAGTCGGATTCTTCTAAAATTGAAAATGGCTTCATTAAACACATTTGGATCATCGCTTCCTCCGCCTGACATCAATATAAATCCAAGTGCTATTACCGCAATTCCAACCAAGAGAATTTTATAATTTACTTTCTCAAAAAGGAATTCCTGTTTTTGCTCTTGATTTTGCTCTTGTTTTTTCATTTTTTTATTGCGAGGAATGAAGCAATTTTATCCTCTGTTTTAAGTTTATAGTTTAAATCTAAAATCCAGCAATCGTTAATCTACAATCCAATATCAATAAAGATCGTCTGTTCTTAAATTCAAAAATCGTTGCGTTGCAAAATAGGTGCTCAACCAAGTAATCAAAATACCAATGCCAAAAACCACCAACAAAACTAACCCTACGAGTAATTTGTCGTCAAGAATTCC
>CANHNG010000019.1 GCA_947461915.1 Flavobacteriaceae bacterium | reverse complement strand
GTTTTATGTATTATTCCATGAAGAGTGTCCCAAAATTCAGAGATGTATTTGAACGCAGAGGGACAATTCCGGGACAGGAGTTTATGCAATTGGGACAGCAAATTTTTATTCTGTATGAGATGCTAAATAGACTTGGGACACCTTTGGAATGTCATCTGGAAAAGTCTTTACAAGTAGAATTTCAAAACAAGTTTGCCGCACTTTTGGAATCTTATTTTAATGATACAGGTGATCGAATTTTAGCGTCCTTGCATCGCACAGGGCTGATTTGCTATCGCATAACTATGGTTCTGTCTTGTCTGAGATTATTTATTGATCAAAGGGCAAATCCCTCACAAGTAATGCAATTAAACCAATCCGATTTCAATGTGGCCATGAGTTTAGCGAAGCATTTAATTAGCAACAGTGCCAAACACATGGCAGAAATGCCAGGCGTTAACAATGACATTGTCAAATACCGCAAGCTACAATTTATGCTTGAGATGCTACCAGATACTTTCACCAGGAAGGAAGCCAATGAAATTGGAGAGGGATTAGATATTTCTCTTGCAACCCTTACCAGGTATTTATCCAGTGATGCATTTGAACGCATTGGTCATGGAAAGTATCGAAAAAAAGATGCTCAAATGAATGACGATAAGCCAATGAGCAATTGAGTATATGAGTAAACAAATCTATTACCATGAATCAAAATTTAATACACCAAGCCCAAGAGTTGCAAAAGAGGGGTTACAGCATTAGACAAATAGCCTCTGAGCTCAATGTAAGTAAGAGCCAGGTATTTCGTTGGCTTAATGGACAATCAGGCAATGGAGGCAATGCATTGCCCATTGACCTTATTGCCAAAGCCACAAACACTAATCAACAATTAAATCAAAAAAATAAAAACACTATGGAAAACCACAACGACCTCAACAGACTAGAGCGTGAAATCGCTTTGAAGAAATTGCAATTGGAGCATGAGCTCGAAATGCGCAAATTGGCTCAACAAGACAAAGAATTGGAACTTCGCAAACGCGAATTGGAGCTGAGGCATTTAGAAAAAGATGCTTTATCGAGGCAGCAGCAAATGGAGGAACGTAAAATCAACCATGGTTTAAAAGTATGGATTGAAAAGGAGCGTGCTAACCTGGATGAATTTGATTACGAAGAAATTGAAATGGATCTGGCGTCCTTCAAACGCAGCCACAAAACGCTGAGCAAACTATGGGAGCAGGTGCAAGAGCATATGGCAGTCTATGCCATCGATATTGAGACACATCTGGGACATTACTATCTTAAATCACTAATGGATATTTTTAACAAAGCCCACGAAACAGCCAACGATAACATTGATGAGGACGAAGATGAAAATGAATTCATCGTTTCCTACGAATACGATGATGATTCCATAGAATTCCTAGAAAATCTTGAAAATTCTGATTTTTTCAGTTGATTTTACCACGGAATTACTGCGGGATTGCGGTTATTACGTGAGAATTACTTTTTTCGTTTATTAATTTACCAGGATTTTGCTATTTCATCGATTATTGGATGTTTTTTACCCTCTTTTATAAAATTTGTAACACAGTTACTTAAAAATATAAATATAATTTTGTTGTTTGTTTGATTTATTTTATTATTTTTGTAGCACGATTACTCAAAAATAAAAAATTGAAAATAAAAATTCAAGATATAGCAACGCTTCAAACGGGATTATTTGCAAAGCCTTTGGCGAATGGTGAGGTTGTGTATTTACAATCAAAGCACTTCGACGATCAGGGGAACCTTTTAGCTATTCTGCATCCCGATTTATTGCTAGAGGATATTTCTGAAAAGCACATGTTATGTGCAGGTGATGTGCTTTTTGCAGCAAAAGGGACTAAAAACTTTGCAACCGTTTTTGAAAACCATAACGAGCCTTCGGTAGCTTCTACTTCCTTTTTTGTTATTAGGCCAACCGATAAAAAATTGTTGCCTCAATATTTGTCTTGGGTGCTTAACAGCCCCACAACACAAATCTTATTGAAAGGACAGGCCATCGGAACTTCAATCCCATCCATTTCAAAACAGGTTTTAGAAAATCTTGAAATAGCAATCCCAAGTATTGATAAGCAAAAGGCGATTTTGCAAATCACTAAACTCCGAAACAAGGAAAAATCTTTGAAGCTGAAAATTGAAACATTAAGAGAAAAACAAATTCAACAACAAATAATCAACGCAATAAAATAAATTATCATGGCTAAAATAACTCAGAAAGACATCAACGATGCAGTATGGAAGGCTTGCGACACCTTTAGAGGTAGTATTGATCCAGGCGTTTACAAAGACTATGTTCTTACCATGTTGTTCCTAAAATATCTCAGCGATGTAAATGACGACAAAATGGAAGTCTACTTGGCAAAATACAACGGTGATGTGGAACGCGCCAAACGAGCAATGCAGCACGAACGCTTTATTGTGCCTGAGAATAGTCATTTCAAATTCCTATATGATTCTCGAAACGAATCAAATATTGGCGAACTTATCAATATTGCGTTAGCAGATTTAGAAGAAGCCAACCGCGAGAAATTATACAGTGAAGACGGGGCGGGTATATTCCAAAACATTGATTTTAACAACAGCAAATTAGGAGAACCTAAAGACAAAAATACCCGGCTTAAAAACTTGTTGCTCGACTTTAATAAAGCTGCCTTAGATCTTCGCCCCTCGCATTTAGAAGGGAATGATATAATTGGCGGAGCTTATGAATATTTGATTTCCAACTTTGCGAGTGATGCCGGTAAAAAAGCAGGCGAATTTTATACGCCAAGTGAAGTTTCTACATTGCTAGCGAGATTAACACAAAGCAAACCAGGTTCACGCATCTGCGACCCCACTTGTGGTTCAGGTTCATTGTTGATTAAAGCTGGTGAAGAAGTAGGCTCTGATAATTTCTCACTCTACGGACAAGAGGCTAATGGAAGCACATGGGCTTTGGCGGTAATGAATATGTTTTTGCATGGTTTCGACAATGCTACTATTCGCTGGGGCGATACCATACGCAACCCAAAACTGAAAGAAGGTGATTCGCTTATGAAGTTTGATACTGTAGTGGCAAACCCACCATTCTCCTTAGATAAATGGGGAAAGGTGGAAGACAAAGATGGCGATAAAACCACCATCAGCTACGACCCTGAAACCGATAAATACAATCGTTTTTGGAGAGGCGTGCCACCCAAAAGTAAAGGCGACTGGGCTTTTATCAGCCACATGATTGAAACACTCAATGAACAGGGAAAAGCTGGTGTTGTTGTACCTCATGGTGTTTTATTCCGTGGAAGTAGTGAAGGAAAAATAAGGCAGAAAACAATTGAGGAGAATTTATTGGAAGCGGTAATAGGACTTCCTGCCAACTTGTTCTTTGGAACAGGTATTCCTGCAGCCATTATGGTATTCAACAAAGCAAAAGTCAGTGAGCATGTATTATTCATTGATGCTAGTAAGCATTACGAGAGTGCTAAAAACCAAAACAAGCTCCGTGACAGCGATATTGAACATATTGTATCTGTGTACCGTGAATTTGCAAAAGGAAAAATGGAGCCAGGAGTTATTGAAGATAAATACAGCTATGTGGCAACATTTAAAGAAATTGAGGAGAATGATTTTAATTTGAATATCCCTCGATATGTGGACACGTTTGAAGAAGAGGCTGAAGTGGATATTGCTGGAGTACAAAAGGAGATAGAGCAACTTGAAGGAGAATTGGTATTAGTGCAAAAGGAGATTGACCATTACTTAACTCAATTAGTGAAATAATGGCAGAAACAAAAAATACCAAAGCCTTTTACAATACTGAAATTCCGCAGGATTGGGAAATTGTTAAAGTTTTAAATTTTGGAAAAGTTTATACTGGAAATACCCCTTTAACTTCTGAGCCTGACAACTATGATGGTGATTTCTTATTTGTTAGTCCTGGCGATTTGAATGAGGCAAAATATATATACAAAACAGAAAAAAAACTTTCAGAAAAAGGTTTTTCTACTTCAAGAAAATTCCCTAAAGGCTCTGTTTTATTTACATGCATTGGCTCGACAATTGGTAAATCTGGAATTGCAACCGTTGACTTAACGGCGAATCAACAAATAAATGCAATTGTTGTAAATAACACGAATTCAAATGAGTATTTGTATTATCAATTAGAAATGAATGTAAATCGAATTAAATTAATTGCTGGTGAACAAGCTGTTCCAATAATTAATAAAAGTCAATTCGAGACGATTAAACTTCCTAAAGCCCCACTCCCCGAGCAAAAAGCCATAGCCCAAGTGCTCAGCACGGCCGATACCGCGATCCACACCACCGAAAAACTCATAGCCCAAAAAGAACTCCGCAAAAAATGGCTGATGCAGCAATTGCTCACTGGGAAAAAACGGTTGAAGGGGTTTGAGGGGGAGGTTAATCTAAAACTTGTTGAGCATTACTTAAACGAAATTTCAGAAAGAAATAAAGACTTGAAAATCACGAATGTCTTATCCGTGACAAATTCAAGAGGTTTTATCAACCAGGCTGACCAATTCGACAGAGTTGTTGCTAGTGAAGACGCTACAAACTATAAAATAGTAAGGAAAGGGCAATTTGCTTACAACCCTTCAAGGGTTAATGTTGGGTCACTAGATTTATTGAGAGATTTTGAAAATGGGATATTAAGTCCGATGTATGTTGTTTTTGAAACAAATAAATCTCAATTGTTGCCCGATTATTTCTATTATCATTTAAAAACGCAGTGGTTTTACGGACACATTCCAATGTTCGTTCAAGGTAGCGTAAGAGATAGTTTGTCTTTTGATGGCCTTTGCTCAATGAAATTTTACATTCCTTCAATCGAAGAACAAACAGCCATAGCCCAAGTGCTGCAAGCAGCAGATAAAGAAATCAGCCTCCTCAAAGTTAAAGCGAAGAAATTGAGGGAGCAGAAGAAGGGGTTGATGCAACAGTTGTTGACTGGGAAGGTGAGATTAAAAATAAATTGATATGAATATAACTCAACGACAAAATATTCTCAATTCAATTGAGCAAATAGAACAACTCAATTTAATTGAACTCTTAAACGGCCAATACCCAAATGAAGATGATGCGACTAAAATTATCATTGGTAATTTTAACGCGGCTCAACTCATTCAACTCATTCAACGAATTATTAGCCAGCTAAAAACTGAATTGAATGATGGGCTTGGTTTGCTTTTGCCACAAAGCCAAAATTTTCAAAACGATTTTGGAACAGTAAATCTAGAAAGCGATTGCGCTAACATGTATGCTTGGCTATTGGCTGCCGATTTTAACTCTGCAACAACAAGGGTTGAAAGTTTAATTTATTACCAAATCATAAATGGATTTTGGGATAAGGCTAGAATCAAAACGGAAAAGACTAAGATTGAATCTGAAAAATTATTAAAAGAATTGGAGGTCGTTCAAGGTAAATTAAATGGCTTTATTGATCTAAATGCAACTCTTGTTTTGAATATAGAAAAAGCAACAAATGATGTTAAAGTTTTCCTTGAATCGAAACGTCAAGAATTTACAACGTTAACCGAAAACCAAAATACTTCTGCAACTACTATTCAAAGTATAAATGAAGTTTTAACCAGGGCCACTGCCATTGAAGGTGAAATAAAAACCATATTAAAGAATCAAACAGATTTGGCAGCAACAGTTGCTGGTAATGTTGAAACAAATCAAAGTGATTTCGACACCCTTAATTTAACATTAACCAACCTTCAAACTTCGCTTACTGAAACTTTAGGTAAAGCCACAACTGATTTAAAAACCATCGTTGACTCCAAAACAGAAGTTGAAAATAGGATGACCGAAGCGAAGCGTTTGTTGGGTTTATCAGCCGATGCGGCTCTTGGAAGTAAATTTAGTTTACGAGAAGGTAAAGTTTCAAAATCACTTATTTGGTGGAGAGTGGCTGTAGGTGTTTCAGTGGCTGTTGCCGTTGCATGGTCGGTAGTTGTATTCTTATGTTTAGCAACAAAAACAGCACTGCCGTATTTAGATATTATTGTCAATCTAGTTAAAACTTCTCCCGGCTTTATCCTTATGGGATACATAATGGCACAATACAACAAAGAACGAGCAATTGAGGAAGAATATGCTTTTAGGGCCGCAATTTCTGAGACCATTAATGCTTATGCCGATTTATTAGCTGGTCAGGATGGCAAGGATAGCGTAAATGCTAGCCGCCAAACAATGTTACTCGATGCCATTAAACAAGTTTATGCAAAGCCACAAATGCACAAAGAAGCAGACCCAAAAAGTTTTTATAAAAATAGCAGTAAAGAACTGTTAGAGGTTTTAAAAGATTTAGCAAAAAAATAGAACATCATGGCATATAAAATCCCACAACTTCCTTTGGATATCGATTTAGAATCCAAGGCCATTATGAAAAAAACGGCTGCTGCCCGCAGTGCATTGGCAGAGATGAAAGGTGCTGCCCTAAGCATTCCCAATGAGAATATATTAATCAGCACCCTTTCGTTGCAGGAAGCAAAAGACAGTTCGGCTATTGAAAACATCATCACTACACATGATGAATTGTATCAGGGAGATTACTTAAAAAAAGAGTTTAAGTCTATTGCTTCAAAAGAGGTGCACAACTATGCTGAAGCATTGCGTTGGGGATTTGAAACCGTAAGACAGAAAGGTTTTTTATCGAACAACCACATTATTCAAATGCAAGGAACATTGGAAGAAAATGATGCAGGTTTTAGAAAAGTGCCCGGCACTGAATTGAAAAATGAACAAACTGGCGAAATAGTTTATACGCCACCACAAACGCATGATGAGGTTGTGGCATTCATGAACAACTTAGAGCAGTTTGTGAACAATAATGACATGAGCGACTACGATCCGCTGGTGAAAATGGCTATTATCCATCATCAGTTTGAAAGCATTCATCCCTTTTATGACGGTAACGGCAGAACGGGTAGAATTATCAATATTCTATATTTGGTAAAAGAGGGTTTATTGAATTTGCCCATCCTTTACATGAGCCGATTCATTAACCAAAACAAAGGAGACTATTACCGCTTGCTGCAAAAAGTGAGAACCGAAAATGCTTGGGAAGAATGGGTGCTTTATATTTTGGAAGGTGTAGAGCAAACCTCTTTGCAAACCATTAAAATAATTGAAGGGATAAAGAACTTGATGCAAAAGCACAAGAAGAAAATCAGAGAAAATACCAAGTTTTACAGTCAGGATTTAATTAACAACCTGTTCAAGCATCCATATACCAAAATAGATTTTATCATGACCGATTTGGAGGTTAGTCGACTTACTGCTACTAAATATTTGGACGAACTTGACCAGATAGGAATTGTACAAAAAGTGAAGTTAGGCAGGGACAATTATTATATAAATACAGACTTGTACAATCTGCTTTCAAACGTAAATCAAGTAAAACATGTATAGAAAAGCGGCATTTTCTATATGTATTTTCCGAATGTGTATAGTATAAATAATTTAAGTAGATGTTCTACAAAGTTAAAATGAAGCGAAATATCATGCAAAAATCAAGCACATGTAAAGAAAACAGTCAAAAACTACACATGAGCAATGAATCATGTATAGAAAACCTCACTTTTCTATACATGACAAAAAACGAAATTAAAAAGTAATGGACACACCAAGTTTTAAAGAAGACCATATCAGCCAGATTCCCGCATTGCAAATGCTGGTGAATCTTGGTTATACCTATTTGAGTCCTGCAGAAGCCGATAGACAAAGAGGTGGCAAAACCACCAATGTATTGTTGGAAGATGTATTACGGAAGCAACTGAAAGAGATCAACAGTATCAGGGTAAGTGCAACGAAAACCAGCATTTTTACAGACGAGAATATTGACCGGGGTATTTTGGCTTTAAAAAACCTTCCCATGAACGAAGGCTACATTGCTGCAAGTGAAAAAGCATACAATCTGCTGACTTTAGGTCAGGCATTGGAGCAAAGTGTAGATGGCGACAAAAAAAGTTTTACGCTTCAATACATAGACTGGAAAAACATTAGCAATAATGTATTTCATGTAAGCGAAGAATTCAGCGTGATGCGGAGTACAAGCAAAGAGCATTATCGCCCCGATTTAGTGTTGTTTGTAAATGGCATTCCGCTTTGCATCATTGAATGCAAACGACCAGATATGAAAGAGCCATTGAAACAGGCTATCAGTCAGCATTTACGCAATCAACAAGAAGACGGCATCCGCAGTTTGTATGTCTATTCACAATTGACGTTGAGCATCGCCACACAAGAAGCTGCTTATGCTACCAATGCCACACCTGAAAAATTTTGGGCAAAGTGGGAAGAGAAATTTACCAGTGATGAGGAAGAGAGTAATTACAAAATCAACTTACAAGAACTCAAAAACAAACCGCTTTCTGTATCAGTAAAAGAGCAACTTTTTACTGACCGTTTCAAATATGTTCGCCGGTATTTTGATGCTTTAGAAAAGCAGGAAATTCTTCCAACCGAACAAGATAATTATTTATTTGGTTTATGCCGGCCTGAACGATTAATGGACATTGTTTTCAATTTTGTTTTATTCGATAATGGAGATAAAAAAGTAGCCCGGTACCAGCAGTTTTTTGCCATCAAAAAATCCATGCAACGCATCAGGAATGTGGAGCATGGTAAAAGAAAAGGTGGCGTTATCTGGCACACGCAAGGAAGTGGAAAATCATTAACAATGGTAATGTTGGCACAAGCTATTGCTATGGAACCAAGCATTCGCAATCCTAAAATTGTATTGGTTACAGACAGAACCGATTTAGACAATCAAATTTCAGGCACTTTCAGAAAATGCGGAATGTTTGTTGAAAATGCAACCACTGGTCAGCGTTTAGTAGAATTGCTCGAAAGCAAAAGTGATTCGGTAGTTACAACCATCATCAATAAATTTGTTGCAGCCGTTAAGAAAATAAACAGACCATTAGAAAGCCATGACATATTTGTGTTGGTAGATGAAGGGCACAGAACACAGCATGGTACGTTCAATATCGACATGCAAAAGACATTGCCCAATGCCTGTTTTATTGCCATGACGGGAACACCGCTTTTCAAAAAAGACAAGAGTACCGCAGAGAAATTTGGTGGTTTAATAGATGCGTACACAGTTGACCAAGCCGTAAAGGACAAGGCCGTAGTTCCGTTGCTTTATGAAGGACGATTGGCATTGCAGAATGTAAATGCAAGTCCGATAGATACGTTTTTCGGGATGGTTTCAGAACCTTTAACCGATTACCAAAAAGCAGATATTAAGAAAAAGTTTGCTCGAAATGACCACTTGAATTCAGCCGAACAAAAAATGCGAATGATTGCCTGGGACATCAGCTATCATTTTCGTGATAACTGGCAAGGCAGCACACCATTCAAAGGGCAATTGGTTTGCGATAAAAAAGTGAATGCCATCAAGTACAAAGAATACTTGGATGAAATTGGTATAGTAAGCTGTGAAGTTTTGATTTCATCTGTTGACGAAAGGGAAGGCGAAGAAAGTGCCTATGAGAAGTCAACCGAAAAGGAAAATCAGTTTTGGAAAAAAATGATGGATGAACATGGCAATTCAAAAAGCTATGAGAAAAACATCATCAGTCGTTTCAAAAATCAGAAAGACCCGGAAATTATTATTGTAGTTGACAAATTGCTTACGGGATTTGACGAACCGAAAAACACCGTTTTATATCTCACAAGAAATTTGCAAGGACACAAACTCTTACAAGCAATTGCAAGGGTAAACCGCATTTATGCGGACAAAGAATTTGGTTACATCATTGACTATTATGGTGTAATTGAAAATTTGGATGATGCCTTGAAATTATATTCTACTTTTGAAGATTTTGATGATGAAGATTTGGCGGGAACACTCACCAATATTTCGGATGAAATTAAAAAACTTCCGCAAAAGCATTCAGACCTTTGGGATATTTTCAAAACCATTGCTAACAAACGAGATGCAGAGGCATATCAGCAATTATTGAAAGATGAAGCAATCAGGGTTTTGTTTTACGATAAACTAGCTGCCTTTGCTAAAAGTTTGAAACTGGCATTATCAGCCATTCAGTTTCACAAAGATGTTGAAGAAAAAACAATCAATAGGTACAAAGAGGATTTGACCATGTTCCTGAAATTACGCCTGGCAGTTGTGGAAAGATACAGCGATGAAATTGACTACAAACAATACGAAGGGCAAATTCAAAAACTGATAGATACACACATTACCACTGAGAAAATTGAAACCATCACAGAACTGGTAAATATTTTCGATAAAGATAAGTTTCAGCAAGAAGTAGAAAATACAACTGGTAAAGCAGCCAAAGCCGACAAGATTGCCAGCAGAACAGCGAAGCATATCACTGAGAAAATGGATGAAGATCCGGCATTCTACAAAAAGTTCTCTCAATTACTCAAGGAGACCATTGCAGATTACGAAGCTAAACGAATATCGGAAGTGCAGTATTTATTAAATGTTCAGGACATAATGGATAATGTTCTAACAAGAACAGATAATGAGGTTCCTGATTTACTGGTGGGTAAGGATGAGGCAAAAGCCTTTTATGGAATTACTAAGGAATTACTTAGTGAAAAAATGCAGGATGAAATAGTGCTTAAGGAAGTTTCTGTACAAACTGCATTGAATATCGACGAACTTATTAGAAAATACGTATTGGATAATAATAAGCCTGTAGTTGATTGGCAAAATAAATCCAATATAACTGGAAAGCTTTTAATTGAAATCGGAGATTATTTAATTGATGAAGTTCGCGACAAATACAGTATCAAGCTGACATTTGGAGAAATGGACAAACTAGCGGAAGATTGTATTGAGGTTGCAAAAATTCGTTATAAATGATAAGACGAACATTTAATTTTGGGTCAGCAACTATTGATTATGAACTTCAGTATTCAGAAAGAGAAACACTAGGCATAACGGTTACGCCCGAAATGTGTGTGATAGTTACAGCGCCAAACGGAACTGAAATAAATAAAATTGAATCAAAGCTTACCAAACGTGCACCATGGATAATTCGAAATATAAGTTACTTTTTGTCTTTTCATCCCAAAACGCCTAAAAGGAAATATGTTAGTGGGGAAACCCATTTATATTTAGGTAGACAGTATTTATTAAAAGTAATAACCTGTAATGAAGAAGAATCAGTTAAATTGAAGGGTAAGTACTTAGTTGTTAAAACAAAGACATCTACTAAAACTAGGGCTTTGCTAGAAAATTGGTATCACGAACAAGCGAAGAAGAAATTAAATTCAATAGCCTTACCATTAATCGAGAAATTCAAACAACATAAAGTTACACCTACTGCCATAGAACTCCGAAATATGCCTAAGCGATGGGGAAGCTGCACCGCTAAAGGGAAAATTATTTTAAATCCTGAATTGATAAAAGCTCCCAAAGGTTCTATTGAGTATGTAATTACACATGAGCTCTGTCATTTAATTCATCATGATCACACGCATAAATTTTTTGAATTGCAATCGAAGGAAATGAAAGATTGGGAAAAATGGAAGTTAAAATTAGAATTACTTTTAGCTTAGCGAAGTATTACGATGGATCTAGCTCAAATGATTCAGAACCGATTTTGACCATTTTGGTGACGTCAACGAAATGGTCTAAAGCCGCCTCGCCGACTGTTTAAGCATAGACTAGATATCATTGGAGGAATTAGGGTGCAGCGTTAGGATTTTATTCTATACCTAACAGAAATGATGACATTCAAACTATATAAAGTCACTGGCCAATTCCCCCTTCAAATTGAACCTCAATCTGATTATTGCCATCCGACAATGCTTATATTTCAAATTATTATTCCATTGCACTGTAAAAATAGTATGTTCAGTTAGATACAATGGAGAGAAGCTATTTGAATTCAGGGTCGTTATGTATGAAATCAAGCATGCTGGAGTACGTTTCTAACTATTGATTTTAAAGTGCGCTTTGTTTTGCCTGTTCCATATTGTTGAGTAGCCTTCATCAAAGCATCAGCATTAAAACTACGTAC
>CANHNG010000018.1 GCA_947461915.1 Flavobacteriaceae bacterium | reverse complement strand
GAATCTATTCACGGCGACTACTTTATATAGCAGAATTCCATCAACTCAAAATGTAAGCACAATAGCTGCTTTGAAAACAGCAATTACTAATTCAGTTTCAGGCGATATTATCATTCTAGCAGATGGCACTTATTTAAATACCACTTTGACTATCAGTAAGAGCAATATCACCGTAAAAGCAGCTTCTCCAGGTGGCGTTTTTTTGAATGGAACAGATGCGATTACTCTATCTGGAAATAATATAACCTTCAGTGGGTTTCAATTTACATCTAATACGACTATGACCGGAAGTCCTATAACGGTTAGTGGCAACTCAAATACACTTACACAATTGAATTTTAATGGGTACTCGGCCGACCATATGATTTATATTACGGGCTCTTATAACACAATATCTTATAGTAATTTTCAGAATAAACCCGCAATTATGATCGCTAAAGCAGGGACTGGCGACTTGATTCAAATTATTCCTAACGGGATTGGTAATAATAAAATACAATATTGTTCCTTTCAACACCTACCTGGTATGGGTGGAGATTACGGAAATGAATGTATTCGAATAGGGAACAGCTCTTATGCTACTGTTATATCAAGAACGATTGTAGAATATTGCTATTTTGAAGATACGGGTCTTGGAGATAGCGAAACCATATCTGTAAAAAGTATGGAAAATGTTCTTCGATTTAATACGATGCGCAACAATCAACAGACTAATTTTTGTTTCAGAAACGGAAATAACAATGTTGCTTACGGTAACTTTTTTATAAACGCCGGAGGAATTAGAGTTAAAGAAGCCAATAATATCTATTGTTACAACAATTATTTTGAAAACTGTGGAGATGGAAGCCTAAGTGCACCTATTAAATATGTATATGACGAAACTTCGACCAAAGATCACTTGAATAATCTAAATTTTATTCACAATACTTTTGTTGGCGGTACTCCAATACAGCTAGGGAAACTCATTACACCTAATAATGGTAATATTGCGGTTACTACTTTTACCAATAATACTTGGGCTAATAATATTTTTAAAAATACAAAGGCGAAAATATTTTCTGAAACGGTAACGGGTAATTCCTTTGCGGGTAATATATATAATGGAAATTTAGGAATAAATGTTGCCTCAGGAGTGAATAATATAGATCCTCTTTTAGTGTTAAATGGGGAAGGTTATTATGGATTGTCTTCCGCCAGTCCTGCAATCGATGCGGCTAGTCCTACTTATCCTGCCATATTGGATATTCCATCGACTGATAATGACCCGAATCTATTATTTGATACCGGCAGAAAATCAAGACCAACAACAATTACTTTAAAAGACGTAGGAAGTGATGAATTTACTACAGGAGTAACAACGAATCATCCCTTGGTACTAAGTGAAGTGGGGCCATCTTATTTGGGAGGCCCTTCACTTTCCTTAAATTCAACGGAACTATTGGATCAAAAACATATCATAAATATTTTTCCAAACCCTACAACAACTTCATTTAGTATCGAAACTTCTTCAACTGTTGGAGAATTACTTAAAGTTGCTATTTATAATTTGAATGGACAATTGGTAAAAAAGGACGCTGATTTTCAAAAAAAATCTAGCTCTAGCCATTACAACCAATATGATGTTTCGGATTTGAATAATGGTATTTACTTTGTAAAACTAGTATCAGAAAAAACCTCGAGAACCATGAAGTTGATTATAAATAAATAAGTTTGCCTAATCACTTTTAAATAAAAAAGTTTAATTTCAGTTGTACAATTCAAGCCTTAATTTTGTATTTCTAGTCGGGAGATAATCTCTAAATTTGAATATTAAAAAGTAAAATAATTATTTTTAAAATCAATATTTAAATTTAGAATTAATAACAAATCAAATGAATATTTCTTACCCGAAGATCGAACTGTTTTTTTATATTTTGACCTTTAACCTTTTAACAACAATTACGGCAAATGCAGCCACATTTCCTGTTAATTCCATAACTGAATTGAAAAATGCAATCAGTAATTCAAAAGCTGGGGATGTCATCACTCTTGCCGATGGCGAATATTTAAATACTTCTTTGACTATTAGTAAGAACAATATCACGATAAAGGCTGCTACTCCAGGCGGTGTTTTTTTAAACGGTACTAATGATATAAATATTAATGGGAATTTTATAGTTTTCAGTGGATTTCAATTTACATCTGGCGATATAGGTCTAAGTACTGTCATTGAAGTTAATGGAAACAATAATGTATTGACCCAGCTAAACTTTAGTGATTATTATGCTCAAAAATATATTACAATTAAAGCAGGAACCCAATACAATGAAATTACCTATTGTAATATAGAAAAAAAGCCGGCTACAGCGGCTATTGGTTGTACAATTCAAATTTCGACATCACCAACTGTTATTGGCTATCATAAAATAAGATATTGTTCTTTTAAAGATTTTTATGGATTGGGTGGAGATTACGGAAATGAACCTATTCGAATAGGTTTAAGCACCGAAAATTCAAATAAATCTAGAGCCATAGTCGAATATTGCTATTTTAATAATACAGGTCTTGGTGATAGCGAAAGTGTATCCATCAAATGCCAGGAAAATACCATTCGATTTTGCACTTTTACCAATCAGCAAGATGCGATGTTAGTTTTTAGAAATGGAGATAACAATGTGGCTTACAGCAATTTTTTTATTAATGCTGGAGGAATTCGGGTAAAAGAAGCCAATAATGTGTTTTGCTACAATAATTATTTTGAAAATTCGGGTGTGGGAAGCTCTGCGGATGCAGTAACTTATATTTATGATACCACCACTTATCCAGTAGTTTTAAATAACATTAATTTTATTCATAATACTTTTTACAATTGCGGTACTATTGATTTAGGTGGAGTCGGAGCAACGAGTAATACATGGGCTAACAATATTTTTCAAAAGAGTTCTGGAGCTATTTTTTCTAATGCTAATTCAGGAACGACATGGGTTGGAAATATTCGAAAAGGAAGTTTAGGTATAACGATTGCCTCAGGAATTACTAATGTAGACCCGCTTTTGATGACTAATAGCGATGGATATAAAGGGTTGTCGGCTGGCAGTCCTGCAATCGATGCAGCTAGTTCCAGTTATCCTGCCATATTGGACATTCCATTGACTGATGACGACCCGAATCTATTATTTGATACCGGCAGAAAATCAAGACCAGCAACAATTACTTTAAAAGACGTAGGAAGTGATGAATTTACTACAGGAGTAACTACAAATCATCCTTTGAAACTAAGCGAAGTAGGACCCTCTTATTTAGTTGTTCCGCTTTCTGTAAATACGAGCGAGATATCGGGTAATAAAAACACCATAACCATTTTTCCAAATCCTTCATCGACATCTTTTAGTATCGAAAATTCTTCAAATGCTGGAGAATTTCTTAAAGTTGATATTTATAATTTTAATGGGCAATTGGTAAAAAAGGACAGTGATTTTCAAAAAAAATCCAGTAATAGCCAAAATAAACAGTATGATGTTTCGGATTTAAATAATGGTATTTACTTTGTAAAAGTAGTATCTGAATCCGATTCGAGAACACTGAAACTTATCATAAAAAGATAAGTTTACGTATTCTAATTTTTTCAAAAAAAGTACAACGAAAGTTGGACAATTAAATCCCTAATTTTGTATTTATAGATAGAGGATTGTTTCTATTTTTGAAAATAGGAATAATTTGATGAATCCCATTAAACCTTTTTAATTAAAAGCATTCTTAAAAGACAGTATTTAAAATCATTAAAAAAATTACGACAAAACAAATGAAAAAAAGTAACCCAGCATTCTATTTATTGATTATTGCATTCGCAATGGTAATTACGGCTCCAGTAGTGGCGCAACAAAAAACCAAACCCAATATTTTATTCATTGCCATAGATGATTTAAAACCAATCTTGGGTTGTTATGGTGATAAATTGGTTAAAACCCCAAACATGGACCGATTGGCTAAAATGGGAACCGTTTTTATGAATAACTACTGTCAACAAGCGGTTTGTGGGCCAACAAGAGCAAGCATAATGACAGGGAAACGTCCTGATTATACTAAAGTATGGGATTTGAAAACTAAAATGCGCGACATCAACCCAGATATTTTGAGTTTGCCTCAATATTTAATTTCGCAAGGATATTCTACTCAAGGAATTGGAAAGATTTATGATTCTCGTTGTGTTGATAAGCAAATGGATAGCCCTTCTTGGAGCGTCCCCTATTATAATTATTCTAAAGCTGAAGAACAGTATTATTCAAAAGAAACAGGAATGCCAGTACTTGGAGCCTATCAATTGCCTGCAACAAAGGAATTGGCAAAAAAATATAAAAAAGAAGCTGATGAAAAAGGATTAACCGATAAAGATAAAGAAGAATATGTATCTAATTTATTAAAACCCTCTGTTGAAAGTGCCGATGTTCCTGATAATGCTTATAATGATGGCGCTAATGCATTAAGAGCATTAGAAATATTAGAAAAATTGAAATCAGATACGAAACCTTTCTTTTTTGCTGTAGGATTCTCCAAACCACATTTACCATTTGTTTCTCCAAAAAAATATTGGGATTTATACAAAAGAGAAGATATGCCTGTAGCGGTTTTTCAAGAAGCTCCTAAGAATAGTGTTGAAGTTGCTTTTCATAACTCTGGCGAGCTAAGAGGATATTCAGATATACCACCGCTATTGTCTTTTACCGATCAAAAAGACATTGGGGTGACTTTGCCGGTAGAGAAACAAAAAGAATTAATTCATGGTTACTATGCCGCAATTTCCTATACTGATGCTCAGGTTGGTAAATTATTGGATAAATTAGATGCGTTAGAATTAACCAAAAACACGGTAATTGTTCTTTGGGGTGACCACGGATGGCATTTGGGTGACCACAACATTTGGTGTAAGCACACCAATTTTGAACAAGCAACACGCACTCCAATGATCATTGCTGCTCCTGGAATTGCTGCTACAACTGCTAATGCTTCAACTGAATTTGTCGATATTTTTCCAACATTATGTGATTTGGCAGGAGTCAAAATCCCCGAAGCATTGGACGGAAAAAGCCTAAAGCCGTTGATGAACAAAACAGCTAAATCAGTAAAAGATTTTTCTATCAGTCAATACCCTCGAAGTGGACCAAAAGGTGAAAAAGAGCGACAAGGTTATGCATCTGCCAAAGTAATGGGATATTCTTTAAGAGATACTAGATTTAGATATACTATTTGGTTAACGAATGATTTTAGAAGTACTCAACCTTATAATGAGAATTTAGTTATAGGCACAGAATTGTATGACTATGACAAAGATCCAAATGAAACGATAAATGTTGCTGACGAAGCATCTTACAAGGGAGTTGCCAAGGATTTAAAAGCTAAAATGCTTACCTTTTTGAAAACGCAAGTAAAATAAAAAACTTCCAATAATAATATATAAATCCTGCAATTAAAAATGGTAAGTACAAAACAACAAAAGAAAACTAATTTAATAATGAAAAATACTATTTTAGGGGTCTTCTTGTTACTCGTCTTAATTGCAAATGCGCAAACAAAGCCAACTTCCCAAAAATCGACCGTTAATAAGGGTGTTGTTAAAAAAAACAGCACCACTACAAAAACGTGTTGCACGGCAGCTATTCCCAATAGATTTGGAGTGAAACCCAGTTCAAAATTCACTGTTCTCAAAGAAGAAATAAGGCCCAATGTAAAAAATTCAGAAGGCATGGTTTGGATTCCTGGCGGAACTTTTAGTATGGGAGGTGACAATGATCAGGCACGTCAGGATGAATTTCCAAAACATGCCGTGAAATTGAATGGTTTTTTTATGGATACTACTGAAGTAACCAATGCGCAATTTGCGCAATTTGTTGCAGAAACGGCCTATATTACTACTGCAGAGAAAGATATTAACTGGGAGGAACTAAAAAAACAATTACCATCAGACACGCCGAAACCGGAAACCGAAACATTGAAAGCGGCCTCTCTTGTTTTTGTTCCTACGGAAGGTGAAGTGAGTTTGCAAGATTATAGTCAGTGGTGGAGTTGGACACACGGAGCCAATTGGAAACATCCAAAAGGAATGGAAAGTGATATCGTGGGAAACGAAAATTTCCCTGTGGTTCACATCAGTTGGGATGATGCAAATGCCTACTGCAAATGGGCAGGAAAACGACTGCCTACAGAAGCCGAATGGGAATATGCCGCAAGAGGCGGTTTAGATAAAAATGTATATGCTTGGGGAAATGAAAAAGTAGATGAAGGAAAAGAACATTGTAATTATTGGCAAGGAAGTTTTCCTTATAAGAATGATGTTACTGATGGTTTTTTTGGAATAGCTCCCGTAAAATCATTTCAACCAAATGGATATGGGTTATACAATATGGCGGGGAATGTTTGGGAGTGGTGTGCGGACAACTATAATAATACGTATTATGACTCTTTCCAAAAAGTTAAAATTGCCCTCAATCCAAAAGGACCTCTAAAAAGTTATGATCCTGATGAACCATTGGTTGCCAAAAGAGTCATGCGCGGTGGTTCTTTTCTATGCAATGAATCCTATTGCAGCGGATACCGTGTTTCCGCTAGAATGAAAAGTTCAGCTGATTCTTCTATGGAGCACCTGGGTTTTAGATGTGTAGCCAATTAAAAATACAACAATGAAAAAGTTCTTTTTAATATTTATTTTTTTTGTTCTATCGATTCAAATTACTTCAGCAAAATGTTTTGAGTTTACTCATTTTATGGAGTCAAAAGCTATTGAAAAAATCATTGAACGTGACTCGGTTGCCCTAGACAATGCCTATATGACCGTTATGAGGGATGGTGCGGCCTGTACTTCAGCCAATACGCTAAATTTTGGCACACGGATTATTGTTGCTTTAGAAAAAATTAAATTTAAAAGTAATCGAGGGAATATTAAACTAAAAAGGGGTCAAATAGCTGTTTTTCTGGAAAATGAGTCGTATCAAGTGCCCGAAGGTTCTTATTTCGAAATCGCTTTAAAAAAAAATCATCCGCCATTGACAAAACCATCAGAATGGATTGAGCCTCTAAAAAACACCATTATTTATGAAGATGCTGAATTCCGAGTTTTTGAAGAACGTTTAAAGCCAGGCGATGTAAGAGCGTTGCACAGTCATGCGCAAAGGGTAGTGGTTCGACTCAATGAAGTACAATTAACAGATCCACGTTATTCTCCGAACGGAAAACCGGGTACAGGAATTCAAGTTGCTAATACCGTAAAATTTGCGGAACCGATGGTACATGTCACCAAAAATCTTAGTAAAATACCCTTGTTTAATATTGTTATAGAATATAAAATCCCCCATTAAAATAGAATTAAGTTTCACATTGTTCAAAAAATAAAATAAATAAGATGTACAAAAAATCATTACTACTTTTGGGCTTTGCTAGTATAGCAATTATCACAGCCTCCTCATTTCAACTTTCAAATTTTGAAAAAAAGGCGATTGTCAAAAACGCTAAAAATCAAAAAGAAAAGAATTCTAAAACAGACATTGTAACCGCTTTGTATGAAAAAACGGGAAATAAAAAGCCCATAATTGCGTCCTTATCCAATAAAGGAATTGTAGTTCAAAATCACAATAAAGAAAACGATCCAAGTCCGAAACCAAATATTTTGTTTTTTATTGCTGATGACATGACCTCAATCGATTGTGAACCCTATGGAAACAAAGATGTGCTTACCCCAAATTTAGCTAAATTGGCCAAAGAAGGAATGACTTTTGACAATATGAACAATGCTACCGCCATGTGTGGGCCAACGCGCCAGAGTTTGTATACTGGGATTTTTCCGGTAAAAAACGGAAGTTATCCCAATCATGCCCAAGTGTATGACAACATCATCAGTATTGTACAGCATTTCACCAAAATAGGCTACCGTGTGGCACTGATTGGAAAACAACATTATGCGCCAATGGCAAATTTTCCCTTTGAATATTTGGGAGGGAGAAATAGCGATAATGGCAAAGGACAAGACATTGAACTCTTGGATGCTGAAAAATGGATTAAGAAAGACTCCTCTAAACCCTATTTGTTGGTAGTGGCCACAAATCAGCCCCATGGACCATGGAATAGGGGTAATCCGAAGCAATATGACGCTAATAAACTTACCATAGCACCTTATATGGTCGATACAAAAGAAACAAGAGAAAGTCTGGTTAAATATTATGCTGAAATCACTTATGCCGACAGCCTTGTTGGCAATTGCATGAAAATGGTAGATAACTCTGTGAAAAAGGATAACACGATGTTCTTTTTTGCCAGTGAGCACGGAAGTTCTATGCCTTTTGCCAAATGGACGTGTTATAATATGGGACTAAAAGCCGCATTTATTGCCCGCTGGCCAAAAGTCATTATACCTTCCACTAGAACTGATATTTTGGCACAATACATTGATGTTGTTCCTACCCTTTTTGAAGCCGCTGGCGGAAATCCAGAAAAGTTAAGAGGAAATAAAGAGCAAACCCTTCCGCTTGACGGCAAAAGTTTTTATGCCACTTTAAATGGAAAGCCTAAAGAAGTGCGAGAGTACGTTTACGGAGTTCATACCACTCGAGGGATTAAAAATGGCTCTGATAACTATCCAGTGCGTTCGATTCAAGATCACAATTATAAATTGATATGGAACATAAGCTATACCGAACCTTTTTTATCTTCGGGTTCACAACCTGGAAATAAACTTTACGAAAGTTGGTTAAAATCAACCAAAACAAATCCAAAACAAGCAGCACACGCCAAATTATTTAGAAATAGACCTGAATTTGAGTTGTATAATATCAAAAAAGATGTGTATGAATTGGATAATTTGGCAGATGACAAATCACTTACTACCGTTAAAATTAAACTGGTGTCTGAATTGAAAAAATGGATGCTAGATCAAGGGGATAAAGGCAAGAAAACCGAAGCCGAAGCTTTAAGAAGATTAAAAGGAGATACTTTAGATTGGAAAACGTCTGGTGATTAGCATTTTAAACAGGGTAAGGATTTAGAAATCTTAAAGTCATTATGATTGTAAAGACACAAAATTTAATAGCACTTGTACTCCTCTTTTTTTGCTGTACTAGCGGTCAATCGCAGGAGGCAGTTGAATTAAATAATCAGGGTAGTACAAACAAGCTCTACGGATATGCAGCAGATCAATATAAAATAGGAGTTATTGTTCAGCAAGATAGCTTGGATAATCAAGACACTTTTGAGAAAAACTGGCTCGTTCAATTCTCCCAAGCCGATTTAAAGCTTCCAAGATATGCCCGAATTGAAGATGGACTGTTGCAAGTTCAAGACCCGAGAGGGTGTACCATTTGGAATAAATCAAAACTGGAAGGCTCTATTATGATTAGTTATTGGGTTGCAGCTCCGTCGTCTTATAATGAGGGAAATGATATTGTTCCTCGTGATATCAACCAGTTTTGGATGGCCAATACACCAGAAGGTTTTGATCCTAATGCACCCGGAGGACTGTTCGATAGCAAGAAATACAATGGTGATTTCAAATCCTACGATCAATTAAAGGGGTATTATGCCAGCACTGGAGGCGGAACGGTTACAAACAACAACCGCACCACTCGCTTGCGAAGGTATCCAAGACAACAAAATGAAGAATTCATCAACCACGTTGCGCTTTGTACCCGAGATGACAATAAAGATTTCTTAATTGTTCCAAACCAACGGCACCACATACAGTTGGTGGCAGCCAATGATATTGTCCAATACATTTTTGACGGCAAAATAGTGTATGAGCTTAAAAAAGGGGATGCAATTGACATCAGGAACGATGCACAAAAGGAAGATAAAATAGCGGAGGGAATATGGGGTTCAGGACTTTGGACGACTTATAATTCAGGGTATTTTGGCTTCCGAATGACAAGAACCCATCATGTATATAGCGATTTCGAGGTTTTTAGATTGAATAAAAAGTAACAATAAACATTCCACAATAAAATAGGATGAAAATAATAAAATACGCAAGCTTTCTTTTACTCTTTTTTTCCTTTTTGTGCGTCTCAGCCCAAGATCGGAAAGAAACAGTAAGCAATTATCCTAAAACTCTTGTGCTAGAGGGATCCGTTTTGCAAAAGAATTATGATTTAATCGCTGCAAAAGACATACAAAAAACAGCAGCACTAAAATCGTTGTTGAAGAAAGCCGATCAGGTATTAGAAGATGCCAAATTATATTCGGTGATGAACAAAAAACAAGTACCTCCCAGCGGTGATAAGCACGATTATATGAGTACAGGACCGTATTGGTGGCCTGACCCTACTAAACCCGATGGTCTGCCTTATATTAAAAAAGATGGTATTCGGAATCCGACTTATTATGACATCAGTGATTCTCAAGAAATAGATAGAATGAAAGAGGATGTTGAAAAATTGGCTTTGGCATACTATTTCACCAAAGAAGATAAATATGCAAAATTTGCTTCAAAACTCATACAAACTTGGTTTTTAGACGCTGCCACACGTCAAAATCCGCATCTTAATTTTGGACAAGCAATTCCTGGAAGAAACACGGGTAGGGGGATAGGAATTATAGAAACACGAGAATTATTTCGTGTTATAGATGCCGCTATCTTACTGCAAGGTACTGAAAGTTGGTCAAAACAAGACCATCTAGAACTTCAGAAATGGTTCTCGGATTATTTAACGTGGCTTGTGGAAAGTCCCATAGGAAAAGACGAAGCCGATGAACACAACAATCACGGAACCCATTACAGCGTTCAAGTAATAGATTATGCTCTTTTTACGGATCATCCCGAAATTGCTTCAGCCGAAATAGAAATTTTCAAAAACCGAATGGAAAGTCAGTTGCAACCCGATGGAAGCCAGCCCCTAGAATTGTCGCGCACCAAATCCTGGAACTATGTCAGCATGAATTTAGATGGTTATTTTATAGCCGCCCAATTGGCCGAAAATAGCAAGGTCAATCTGTGGCAACAACAAATAAGTGAAGGAAAAAATATAAAAAAATGTGTGGATTGGTTATTACCTTACTTAAAAAACGAAAAAAAATGGGACTATGAGCAAATCCAAAAAATGGAATACCAGGAAACGATTCGGATTTTGAAAATAGCCTCTAAAAAATATGCAAATCCAGAATACGATGCTTTGGCAAAGGCTGCTGCCGCAAAAATCTACGCCTCCGAAATCAATCAATTGACTTTATAAATACATTTTTTAATTAATTATACTACCATGAAAAAAATACAATACCTCGTTATTCTTGCTCTTTTTATCGCCGTTTCTGCGGTATCTGCCCAAAATAAAAAGGTAAAAACCAATACCTCAAAACCCAATATTATTTACATCCTTGCCGATGATTTAGGTATAGGCGACGTGAGTTGTTACGGTTCTGATAACAACAAAACACCCATTATCGATAAGATGGCCAAGGACGGAATACGATTCACCCATGGCTATACAGCTCCCTTGTGTGGTCCATCAAGGTCAATGATTTTAACGGGCCGTTATCCTTTTAGAACAGGCGCTGTAAATCAGGACAATGTGGAGCTTATTAAACCAGAGGATGAGGTGTTAATTCCTTCGGTGTTGAAAACAGCAGGTTATACCAGCGCCATGGTAGGAAAGTGGAGCCAGTTTGGGTTAACCCCAAAGGATTTTGGTTTTGATGATTACATTACTTTTCAGGGAAGCGGCGATTATTGGAGCACTGAAAAAAAGAAAGCTGAAAATTATATTGAAAATGGAGAAAACAAAAAGTTGGACAGCCAAACGTACATGCCCGATTTAATGCACGATCATCTGGTCAATTTTATCACTGCCAACAAGGACAAACCTTTCTTTTTGTATTATTCTATGGTACATGTGCATGCGGTAATCCAACGCACTCCCGACAGTACACCCGGCAGTGATCTATACGCTGACAATACCGCCTATATGGATAAGTTGGTTGGCAAACTGTTAAGCACATTGGAGGATTTAAAATTAAGGGAAAATACCCTGATCGTTTTTATGGGCGATAATGGTACGGCAAGTCAGTATGCAAATAGAAGTTCGATAGGAGGAAAAGCGCTTTCCGGCAAAAAAGGCACAATGCTCGAATGTGGTAGTTTAGTACCAACGATTGCCAACTGGCCGGGCGTAATTGCCTCCGGAAAAGTGAATGATGTATTGATTGATTCCAGTGATATCTTGCCTACGTTTGCCGATTTGGCGGGGGCTAAGTTACCCACTAAAAAAGTGATTGATGGACGCAGTTTCCTACCTCAATTACTAGGTAAAAAAGGAAATCCGAGACAGTGGATTT
>CANHNG010000017.1 GCA_947461915.1 Flavobacteriaceae bacterium | reverse complement strand
TTTGAAGAAAGTTGTTTCTAGTTTAATCAAGAAAAAAATTATTCCCATCGTTATAGGTGGCTCGCAAGATTTGACTTATGCACTTTATAGGGCGTATGACGAATTGGAGCAAATGGTGAACTTGGTTTCCATCGACCATTCCTTTGATTTTGGAAAAGAAAGGGATGCCGTTTCCACTACCTCTTATTTGACCAAAATAATATTAGAAGAGCCTAATAATCTTTTTAATTTCAGTAATGTAGGGTTTCAAACTTACTATAATTCACAGGAAGAAATTGATTTAATAGATAAATTATTTTTTGATACCTATCGTTTAGGGGATGTTTCTAATAATATTGCTATTGCTGAGCCCGTTTTTAGAGATGCAGATGTTGTAAGTATTGACCTAACATGCGTCAAATCATCTGATTCCGGAAATAATAGTTCATTCAGTCCGAACGGTTTTAATGGTAAAGAGATTTGTGCTTTGTCACGATATGCTGGAATTAGTGATAAAGTTTCGCTTTTAGGAATTTTTAATCACAATAATTCTAGCCAAGAGTCCGTTTTAATAGCCCAAATCATTTGGTATTTTATAGAAGGCTTCCATTATCGTTCTAATGAATACCCATTTGGAAGTAAAGATAATTACATTAAGTACATTGTTCCATTTGAGCAAGAAGAAGGGTTGGTATTCTATAAAAGCAACAAAACCGATAGATGGTGGATTGAAATTCCATTTATTTCTAACGGCAATAATAAGTTAAAGAAAAACACGTTATTACCTTGCTCACATGAAGAGTATTTAGGAGCTTGCAATCAAGAAATTCCTGAAAGATGGTGGAAAGCGCAACGAAAGAATATTTTATAAATTAAGATGGGATGAATTGTTGATTTAATTAAAATAAATAGCGATTTAAACGTTTTTTTGAAATAAAAATCTTACAATAAAAACCAAAATTTAGGTATTTTATCGGTTTTATTTGCATTTTATCGATAAAATATTTTTTTTTTACAATTTTTAATTTTAGTTTTGTTCCCTAAAACAATTAGTGCAAAATAAATAATTGGTTTTTTAAATAATAATAAATAGGTTTAGGTAATTAATAATAATGAATATATAATCCATTTATATGAAGAATTTTATTGCATTTATGGCAATTTTAACGGTGTTAATTAGCTGTGGTGGCTCATCTGATAAAGGTGAATTAGTTGGCGTTAAAGGGGCAAAATGGCATCCTGAAAAACCGTTTGGAATGACCCTGATTCCTGGAGGTTCGTTTATTATGGGAAAATCGGATGATGATGTTGCCCATGTTGGAGATGCACCCACAAAAACAGTTACCGTCCGATCTTTTTATATGGATGAAACAGAAATAACCAATAGTGAATACAGACAATTTGTAAATTGGGTAAAAGATTCAACCATGAGGGTTCGGCTAGCAATTTTAGCAGATGAAACGGGTCAAAAAGCAGAAGATGTTAAAGATAAAGCTAAAGGAAAAAATGCTGGCAGCATTGGAGATTTTGCTTTTAATGATGCTGATCCAGAAAAAATGACCGCTTATGATAAGTATATGTTTGACAATTATTACAGTATTGGTACTGATGATGATCCATATGCTGGGAGGAGACTAAATAAAAAAGTAAAGTTAATCAAAGACGCCAAATTGTACCCAGACGAGTATTATACTGAGGTTATGGATTCTATGTATTTGCCATTAGAAGAGTCTTTTAATGGTTTGAGAACAATGGACGTGAATAAATTAAAATTCCGTTATTCCTGGATGGATATTCAAGCTGCTGCAAAAGCCAAAACTGGTAAAAGGAAAGATTTCATAAGAACAGAACAAATAAAAGTATATCCTGACACTACCACATGGATTAAAGATTTCAATTATTCTTATAATGAACCTATGCACAATGATTATTTTTGGCATCAAGCTTATGGGGAATATCCTGTTGTAGGTATAAATTGGAAACAAGCCAAAGCTTTTTGTGCCTGGAGAACATTAAATAAAAATAGTTATATAAAATCCAAGAAGAAAGGACGTAACCCGACTAATAATTTTAGGTTACCAACGGAAGCAGAATGGGAGTATTCCGCGAGAGGAGGTCTTGAATCTGCCACTTATCCATGGGGTGGTCCTTATACAAAAAATGACAGAGGATGTTTTTTGGCTAATTTCAAACCCAATAGAGGTGATTACGCAGCTGATCAAGCTTTATATACTGTAGAAGCGAAATCGTATGAGCCAAATGGTTTTAACCTGTATAACATGGCTGGGAATGTTTCCGAATGGACAGATACAGCTTATGACCCGAACACCTACGAATATGTATCTTCTATAAACCCTAACGTTCATGATTACAAAAACATGCGAAAAGTGGTTCGAGGCGGTTCTTGGAAAGATGTTGCTTATTTCCTTCAAGTAAGTACTCGTGATCATGAATATGCTGACTCTGCAAGGAGTTATATCGGCTTTAGAACCGTTCAGGATTATATGGGAGTACAATCAACAGACAAAATCAAGAAGAAAAAATAAACTATAGAAAAATTAATTAATCAAAAAAACAAATATTATGGCATTAGTAAGTAAAAAAAACATGAATAAGGCATATGGTCTTGGAGCGGCGGTAGTAATTATTGGAGCTTTATTTAAAATTACCCACCTTGAATTCGGTTTTATCACCGGAAATTTAATGCTTACCATAGGTCTTATAGTGGAAGCTTTAATTTTTGCCCTTTCCGCATTTGAACCCGTAGATGAAGATTTGGATTGGACCTTGGTTTATCCGGAACTTGCTAATGGTGAGGCCAGAAAAAAAACAACAAAAGCAGAAACTCCTTCTGAGGCACAGGGATTATTATCTCAAAAATTGGATGCCATGCTGAAAGAAGCAAAAATTGACGGAGAATTGATGGCCAGTTTAGGCAATAGCATCAAAAACTTTGAAGGTGCTGCAAAAAGTATCATGCCTACAGCGGATGCTATGGTTTCTACCAAAAAATATAGCGAAGAGCTGACTTTGGCTGCATCCCAAATGGAGTCTCTAAACAGTTTGTATAAAATACAATTACAGAGCGCTTCGAGAAATGCTCAAATAAATGAGGAAGTAGTTGAAAACAATATAAAATTAAAGGAGCAAATGCAGTCATTGACATCTAACTTGTCTTCATTGAACAATGTGTATGGAGGAATGCTTTCTGCAATGAATAATAAAGGATAATTAGTTCATACTTTTTATAAAAAACCAATAAACTAATTATTAGAAAATATGGCAGGAGGAAAATTAACACCTAGGCAGAAGATGATAAACCTAATGTACCTGGTTTTTATCGCGATGTTAGCATTAAATATGTCCAAAGAAGTACTATCAGCATTTGGAATTTTGAACCTTAAAATTATCGAATCTAATTCAATCACTGATGGTAGAAATGAGTCTTCATTTCAACAACTATCACAAAAAGCAGTTGATCAACCCGGGCAATTTGGCGAAAAGAGAATAAAAGTCGAAAAAATTAGAGCATTGTCTAAAGAATTTAACGATTATATTGAGGATATTAAAACGACCGTTACTAAAAAATTTACCAGGGACGCAGATGGAAATTTACCTTATGAGGAAATGGATAAAGGCGATTTGATTGACAGAATGTTTTTTACTGGAGATAAAGTCTCTGCACAAGGTAAAGAATTTTTGGATAAAATTCATAATTATCCAGCTCAGATTAAGGCAATTGGAGGTAGTTCTATTGCTGAGTCTGAAATGAAAAAAATCGAGAAAAGATTTGCAACAAATCAAGTTTATTCAGAAAAAGCAGGAGCAAAATTAGATTGGATTGATTACAACTATAAAGGATATCCCCTTATAGCTACAGTAACTAAATTGTCTCAATTGCAAGCCGATATTAAAACAACTGAAAGTGATGTTATGACGGGTATGTTTCAATCTGATTTAGTTGCAGCAGCTTCACTTACAGCTTATCAACCAATTGTGGTTCTTGAAAAATCAGTTTTCTTTCAAGGAGAAGCTGTTAAAGGAAAAATTATTCTTGGTAAATTTGATCCTTCTTTAAAAGCTAAATCAGTAGTTGTAAATGGCTCAAGTGTTCAGGCGCAAGCTGGACAAGCTAATTTTTCTTTTGGATCTGGAAATATTGGAGAACATCCTATCACTGGATCTTTCAACTTTGATGAAAACGGAAAAGTGATTAGTCTGCCAATAAAAGACAAATATGTAGTCGTTGCTCGACCAAAATCTGCTACGATATCTGCCGATAAAATGAACGTAGTGTATCGGGGTGTTGCAAATCCGATGACGATTTCGTTTGCAGGGATATCTGCTGATAAGGTTTCCGCTTCTGCACCAGGATTGTCTTCTCTTGGAGGTGGAAAATACGTAATGAGCCCCTTGTCAGGAAATGAAGCAGTTATCAATGTGACAGGAACATTACCTGACGGTTCTAAAGTGTCTGATAAAAAGACATTCAGAATAAAAGGAATTCCAGGCCCAACAGGGACAATTAGAGGAGAAATGGGCGTAGTAAAAGGGCCTAAATCAAGTTTAGAAATTTCAACAATTGGAGCTAAGCTGGTTGATTTTGATTTCGAAGTTGGTTTGGATGTCGTTGGATTCAATTTTAAAGTGGCTGGCCAGCCCACGGTGGTTGTTCCAGGAAATAAATTAAATGCCCAATGTAAAGCCGTTCTTTCAAAAGCTGGAAGAGGGGATCAAGTTACAATTTCTGAGATTAAAACTAAATTAGTGGGAGCTGGAAGTTATTTATTGCCAAGAACCGCCCCAGTAATTTATGAAATACAATAAGTAAGGTTTTTTACATAAAGACACTTCAATAACCGATAATGATAATATGATGAATGCAAGAAATTTTTTAATAGTTATTATTTCTATTACGGCGAGTATGGTTTCTTTTGCGCAATCTAATTTGCTTAATGCAAAATTTCCCGAAGAAATAGGAATGAAGTCTGCTGACCAACTTATTGCCGATAATGACAAACCTTTAGAATATGGTTTTGTTAGTGATAGGGATATTTTGATGGGCAAAATGACTTGGGAAATTATTGATCTGAGTGAAAGAATTAATTTCCCGCTCTACTTTCCGGTTGATACTGCAAACATAGGGCCAGACAGACGTTCTTTATATGATGTTTTAACCAAATCCATACGCAACGGCGATATTACTGATGTCTATTCTGATAGTTATTTCAATACCAAAAAAACATACAAGGATATTAAAGCTTCTTTGACTCGAATAGATACCACTGATGCCGGAAGAGAACAAATTAATGCAGGGCAAAAAATTTCACCTGAATATATTATAAAACAAGATCTTACCGCTCAGGATGTCAGCCAGTACAAAATTAAAGGTTATTGGTATTTCGACAAACGACAAAGTGAATTAAAATATCGTTTGCTTGGGATTTGTCCTGTAACACCAGATGTTTTTACGATGAACAGTGATGAAAAAGATTATATTGAATTGTTTTGGGTGTTTTTTCCAGCGGCAAGAGATGTTTTGAACGAGGCCAAATCGTTTAATGATAGAAACTCGGCTATGCCCATTTCTTTTGACCAAATATTGAATTCAAGGCGATTTAATGGCACCATTTATCAAGAAGAGAATGTATATGGCGACAGGACAATTGCAAGTTATATGAAAGATAATGCACAGAATCAATTATTAGAATCCGAAAGGGTAAAAGAAAAAATACGAAATTTCGAACAAGATATGTGGAATTATTAAATTTAATTTTATAAAATATTAAAGAACTCTTGCCTTTGGTAGGAGTTTTTTGTTTTTTGGGTTTACCTTTTAACATGTTATATAAAAATCATTTCTAAATGTTAGATTATTTAATTATAGGCTCTGGATTAGCCGGTATTTCATTCTCAGAAATGGCCTTGCAAAAGGGCAAGTCTATTTTAGTATTGGATAATAGTTCACAGAACTCTTCCAAAATTGCTGCTGGCTTATACAATCCTGTTATTCTGAAACGTTTCAGCGAAGTAGGGCAGGCCAAAGAGCATTTGCTGGTTATGAAGGAGTACTTTGCTGTCTTAGAGAAAAAACTGAACACCCAAGTAGATTTTAAAATGCCTATTTTAAGAAAATTTTTTTCTATCGAAGAACAAAACAATTGGTTCGCCGCTTCTGACAAAGTGAATCTTGCTTCTTATTTATCTAATCAATTAATTTCTAAAAAATTTGAATCCATAGATTCGCCTTTTGGATATGGAGAGGTTTTACAAACGGGTTATGTCGACACCGCATTGCTTTTGGAGAAGTATAAAAACTACCTCATAACAAACCAACTCTTCTTAAAGGAATCGTTTGATTATGGGCTTTTACAGGAAGAAACGGATGGAATTCGATATAAGGATATTCAGGCAAGGCACATCATTTTTGCGGAGGGTTTTGGCATGCACGCCAATCCTTATTTTCAACATTTGCCTTTAGACGGAACAAAAGGGGAGTTGCTTATCATAAAAGCACCTCTCCTTGATTTAGACGTTATCCTAAACACCAGTCTGTATATTTTGCCTCTTGGAAATGATTTATTCAAAATTGGAGCTACATACAATTGGGACGACAAAACAGCTTTGCCTACTGAAGCGGGAAAAAATGAATTAGTGCAAAGAATTAAGGAGATCATCACTTGTGATTTTGAAATTATGGAACATCATGCTGGCGTTCGACCGACAGTAAAGGACAGAAAACCCTTGATTGGAACCTATGAGCACCACAATTCGATACACATTCTTAATGGCTTGGGAACTCGTGGCGTTATGTTAGGGCCAGCAATGTCAAAAGCATTATTCGAAAATATCGAATATCAAAAACCACTAGATAGATTTGTTGATATTAAACGATTTGCCAAAAAAAGTTAGCTTATTTTCTGAATTTCTTGTCAAAAGATACAAACATATTGATGTAAATATTCCTAGACCATCTTAAAACAAAAGGAAATAAAAGAATATTGGCAACAACGATAGCGATAAAAGAGGTTTTTATACTGGAATCAAGAATAAGATAAGAAACGATGAAGGTTGCAATACTAAGCGCTACATTTAATCCGTAGCTGACATACATAGCCCCATAAAAAAAGGAAGGCTCAATTTCATATCTCAAACCACAGTGACTGCATTTTTCGTGCATTTTAATCAATTTCGAAAAATGTAAGGGATTTTTATCCAAATACATACTCTCATTCTGACATCTAGGACAAGTTCCTGTTAAAATGCTATTTAATTTGGATCCTTTTTTTAACATTTGCAAAAAAATTACTTTTTCCTTTTTTGGAGCTACAAATTTACAAATACAAAACACAATAAATGCTTAATATACATAATTTATCCGTTTCTTTTGGAGGAACTTATTTGTTTGAAGAAGTTACCTTTCGATTGGGTGCCGGAGACCGAGTGGGACTTGTTGGGAAAAACGGAGCGGGAAAATCTACGATGCTCAAAATCTTGGCGAAAGATTTCGCTCCTGATTCGGGTGTTATTTCTCAGGAAAAAGAAGTTCGGATGGGTTTCCTGCGTCAGGATATTGATTTCGAACAAGGAAGAACGGTACTTGAAGAAGCCTATGAAGCATTTACGGATATTAAAATTGTAGAGAAAAAATTGGAGGAAATCAACCATCAGTTGGTTACCAGAACGGATTATGAAAGTGACGGGTATAGCCAAATTATAGAAGATTTATCCGATTATACCCATCGTTTCGAATTGTTGGGAGGCTATAACTATGTGGGTGATACCGAGAAAATTCTTTTGGGATTGGGTTTTAAAAGAGAAGTTTTCGACAATCAAACCGAAACTTTTTCGGGTGGATGGAGAATGCGAATTGAATTAGCCAAGTTATTATTGCAGGCAAACGACGTTTTGCTTTTAGATGAGCCAACGAATCACCTAGATATTGAAAGTATTATTTGGTTAGAAAGTTTCTTGCGCAATTATCCTGGGGTTGTGGTGATTGTTTCCCACGATAAAATGTTTTTGGACAATGTAACCAATAGAACCATTGAAATATCCCTCGGTAAAGCCTATGATTTCAATAAACCTTATTCTGAATACTTGGAATTGCGACATGAAATCCGAGAAAAACAATTGGCTACCCAAAAAAACCAAGCCAAAAAAATTGAGGAAACTGAAAAGCTAATTGAAAAATTCCGTGCCAAAGCGTCTAAAGCTTCGATGGCTCAATCCCTTATAAAAAAGCTAGACAAGGTGGAACGTATAGAAGTGGATGAGGATGACAATTCGGTGATGAATATTACTTTTCCAGTTTCAAAAGAACCAGGAAGAGTAGTTATTGAAGCAGAGGATGTAACTAAAAAATATGGTGACAAAACGATTCTAAAAGACATTAATCTGTTAGTTGAACGTGGCAGTAAGATTGCTTTTGTTGGGCAAAATGGGCAGGGAAAGTCCACTTTTATCAAAGCAATTGTTGACGAATTTGAATTTCAAGGATCCATTAAATTAGGGCATAATGTACAATTGGGCTATTTTGCCCAAAATCAGGCAGAATACCTTGACGGCGAAATCACATTATTGCAAACCATGGAAGATGCAGCAATGGATACCAACCGTATGAAAGTGCGCGATATGTTGGGGTCTTTTCTGTTTCGCGGGGATGATGTTGAAAAAAAGGTAAAAGTCCTTTCAGGGGGGGAAAGAAATCGTTTGGCCTTGTGTAAACTACTATTACAGCCTATCAATGTGCTGTTGATGGATGAACCAACGAACCATTTGGACATTAAATCCAAAAATGTCTTGAAAGCCGCTTTGCAAAAATTTGGAGGAACATTACTTTTAGTTTCTCACGACAGGGATTTTTTGCAAGGGATGTCAAATTTAGTTTACGAATTCAAAGACCAAAAAATCAAAGAATATTTAGGCGACATCAATTATTTCTTGGAACAACGCAATTTGGAGAACATGCGAGAAGTGGAGAAAAAAGATGCTTTGAAAGCGGTGGTATCAAAAGAGAGCAACAAAGTCTCCTATGAAGAGCAGAAAAAAGGGAAAGCACTTCAAAATAAATTAAGTAAGGTTGAAAGTCAAATCAAGCAATTAGAAAGAGACATTCAGCAGGATGATAAAATTCTGGCATCCAATTATGACAAGCATATTGAGGACGCTAAATTTTTCATGGCCTACAACAAGAAAAAAGCAGAATTGGACCAATTACTTTTAGATTGGGAAATCGTTCAGGAAGAAATCGATAATGCTTAATTTATGAAATCAGCCCGATTGCTTTAGAATGTGCAATCGCTTCACTGCTTTGGGTAAAATAACAAACCGAAATTCCCAAACTTTCTAGATTTTTCAATGCAATTGAAACCTTTTCTTTTTCTTGTTTGCCGGTTTTTCGAATGTAAACCGCCTTCACTGTGACTGGGAAAATTTTGCAAATAGCTTCGTAAAGAAAAGGGTCGTGTTGAGAATCGTCACCCATTAAAATGTATTTCAAATTGGGATAAAATTCAAGGATGTGTTTTATCTTTTCAAATTTATGATTATGACCGCCTCTTCCGGTCCGGAAAAAATCACTAACACGAGATTTAATATCCTTGAGTAATAAAACGGCTTTTGGCAATTGGTGAATTTCTGTAAATCGCACTATAAAACGATACAAATTCCATTCGCTACTAGAAACAAAAAAAAAGGCGTTTTGTTCTTCGCTACCTGTTCTTCCGGCATTACCCAAGGCTTGATAATGAGCAGAGACATCTTCATAAACCTTTCGGGTGTTCACATTTCGAAACAATAAATGATATAATTTTTTCAAGGGATTTTCGGTGTAAGAGACCAAAAAAGTATCGTCAATATCTGAAATAACACCGAGATTTTCCCTTTTTGGACGAATATAACTTTCCTTACTCACTATGGTTTCGTTCCCATGAACAATACTAACTTGATAATCAATCCAGCCATATCGAACCTCTTTATTTAGAGGCACACAAAATTTAAAATAACCGTCTTCCAGTGTTTTGGTATGGATGGTTGTTTTGTCATGTTCTAAATATACATCTGCATTAGACTCTGTTTTCAATCTGAATAAACGGATAATTGAAGTCGCATTTTCGAATTTTTTTTTCTGAAAATCATATTCCTTTCTCTTCGTTGGTTTGAAAACATGCCCCATTACTATTAATTCCTGTTCATTGGCATACCCTCGGTATAATTTTAAAATAGGCTTCATGAATTTGAAATTTTGAAGTGTACTTAAAATTACTTAAATTTAGTAGATAAAAGAAGTAAAACCTTGAAAAATAATGTGTTGCTGGTTGTTAATCCAATTTCTGGGGGTGTAGAT
This sequence comes from Flavobacteriaceae bacterium, assembly GCA_947461915.1. Classification (GTDB taxonomy): domain Bacteria; phylum Bacteroidota; class Bacteroidia; order Flavobacteriales; family Flavobacteriaceae; genus Flavobacterium. The sequence goes on along the minus strand of CANHNG010000017.1, from coordinate 1,982 downwards.
AAATCAGAATTTATTGAGGCGGTGACACATTTTGCCACAAAAGAAAATTGGAATCTCATTCTTTTTAAAACTTCTGGCGAAGATGATGTTTCAAGAATAAGAATACTTTTTAAACGGTATAAACCAAAGCGAATTATTATTGTTGGTGGCGATGGAACCATAAAAATGGTTGCTGATGCTACAGAAAGTCAGGATGTTATTCTAGGAATTTTACCTGCTGGATCTTCCAATGGTTTAGCCGTGGATTTGGGTTTGATGAAAACTCTCGAAGAAAATATTGAAATCGCCTTTTGTAATAATCATATAGAACTTGATACGATTGTAATCAATAACCAAAAATGTTTTCACCTGAGTGATTTGGGTTTGAATGCAGAACTTGTCAAAAACTATGAAAAAAGTAATATTCACGGCAAATGGGGTTATTTTTTACAGGCAATTAATACTCTATTAGATTTTGGAGATCCATTCACGGCTACGATAGTTGCAAATAATCAAACTATCGAATGTGAAGCAAGAATGATTGTTATTGCCAATTCAAAGAAATATGGGACAGGAATTGTTATCAATCCTGACGGAATTATGAATGACGGAAAATTTGAATTGGTCATTTTAAAAAACTTGGATTTGATTATTTTTGGGGAAATTATTTTGGGTAATATACCTCTTAATCAAGAAGATATTGAAATTTTGTCTACCGATAAAGCAACCATTAAAACTAATTTTCCGGTAAGCTTTCAGATTGATGGCGAATATTGTGGTACCGAAACGGAACTCGACATTAAGATTTCATCCAGCAAAATTAAAGTGGCAATTCCTTAATATTTTTGAAATGATTTAATAAGTTGTGTTCTTTTTGATCTGTTTTAGTAATAAAAGCGAATTATGTGTAAAATCAATTATTTTTTTCAGCAGTTGTTTTCGGTCAATTTAAAGTCAAAAATAGTCGATAATATTTGATTTTATTATGGTAAGTAATAATCTGACAAGTTATCCTTTATTTGTACTCCAGAAATCTTTTTTGTTATCATTTGATCTACTAAATAGGCTAATTTCATTGCTGCAAATTCGTAGTTTAAACCTTCAATTTGGATATTTGAAACACAATTTCTTTTTTCATCTGTATTTCCTGTTTTTGGATTGTAAGTTACATAAGCGCTCATGCTGTTTGGTGAACTCAAACCAGGTCTTTCACCAATTAAAATTAATGCTATGCTAGCATTAAGCATTTCACCAATTACATCTGAAATAGCGACTCTACCATACTTCACGAAAATTATAGTGTCAATTATTTGTATTTTTAGCTTAGGAATTAACGCTTTAATTAATTTTACAGCATGAATATTCACCGCATCAGCTGAAAGACCATCCGAAACGATTATACATATCTCTCCTTTTTTATCGGTTAGATTATTAAGTATGTTCTTGCTGTCTTCGTCTAAAAGTCTTCCTTTATTGGGATTTAGAAGATATTCAGTATCGTTTTGGATGTTGCTTTTTACTAATGTTGTTTTCATTCCAATTTTTTTGGAATCTTCATTGAGGTTCAAAAAATCTAATTTAGCCGCTATTGCATCTTTAGCGAGGGCATGTGCCATACGGAATTGTAAAACTTCATTAGTTGGTAATGAAGTTCCGGCTCGTCCTAATGCTATTCGTGCATTTGTGTAGTTTTTGAGTATTTCCCAATTGTCTTTTTCCATAAACTTAAGTAGTAACTATCTTTTTATTAGCTCTAATAACTTGTTCTGTTTTTGAGAATGTGTTATCTCGTTGTTAATATTCATGATTCCAATATTTATTAGCCATTCTTCAAATTCTGGAGCTGGTTTAAGACCTAGAAGTTTTCTAATGTATAATGCATCATGAAATGAAGTGCTTTGGTAATTAAGCATGATGTCATCTGCTCCGGGTATTCCCATTATAAAATTACATCCCGCTGTCCCAAATAGGGTTAACAGGGTGTCCATGTCGTCCTGATCAGC
>CANHNG010000016.1 GCA_947461915.1 Flavobacteriaceae bacterium | reverse complement strand
GGTTGCACCCGCAGCAAGCACCAATCGATCTATCCCTAAAGTTTGGGGTGTTTCATACTTGTTAATAAACGGAAAGGAATCTTTGTGCGATACAAAATGAACTTTTAAAGATTCATCAAAATTGCAAAAAAAGTGTTTTTCTATGTCCGAAACAGAGGAGACCACTAAATCAGTTACCTCCTTGTGGGTTTTTAGGCTATCCTGAATCCTTTTTTGGAGTTCCGTTTTCATACAGACAAAGGTATTCAGGAGGGTACCGCCCTCAAATACAGCCCCTTTAATTCTGGTATTGCCAACGTCAATGGTTAGAATCATAATTGGTATTTAACGATGCGAAGGTACGAATTGATTTTTTTTAATATTTGTTTTGGATAAACTAAAAATCATCCTATATTTGCACCCGCAAACAAGTTCAGTGAACTCCTATAAAAATAGAAGTCTAGTGAGCTAATAAAATGGTACCTTAGCTCAGATGGTAGAGCAATGGACTGAAAATCCATGTGTCCCTGGTTCGATCCCTGGAGGTACCACGAAACCCACTCACAACGAGTGGGTTTTTTGTTTTTAGTACTACAGCTTTTCCAAAAGCATAAATATAAGCCTACCTTTTAAAATCCAGAATTGCCAAACGAAGTAAAAAAATTATTCAAAAAATCGAGTAGGTTTGATATATTTGTGAATTCTCTGGCAATAGAAAGTAATTTTTAGAAAAAAAGTACCAAAACCAACTTTAAAATTTATTCAATCTTTATGGAACAAATTATCAAAGACACTACAGCAAATCCAGCACCATTGGGACTTTTCGGGTTCGGGATGACCACCATTTTATTAAACATCCATAATGCGGGATTCTTCGAACTCAACGCCATGATTATGGGCATGGGCATCTTTTTTGGAGGATTACAGCAAGTCATAGCTGGTATCATGGAATGGAAAAAAGGAAATATTTTTGCCATGTCGGCTTTTACATCTTACGGTTTCTTTTGGTTGTCACTTGTGGCCTTATGGATCCTTCCTTTGATGGGGGTGGCAAAGCCGGACGGCACTTCAATGGGGTTTTATTTGGGCTTGTGGGGGTTCTTTACCTTGGCCTTTTTCATAGGAACATTAAACGGCAACACTATCGGAAAACTTATTTTTGGTTCTCTGGTTATTCTGTTTGCGCTATTGTCCGTAGCTAGTTTTACCGGGAATTCAGACATTCACACACTTGCGGGTTACGAAGGAATTTTATGTGGTTCTTTTGCTTTTTATGAAGCCGCAGCCATCATAATCAATGAAAAATTAGGAAGAACAATTTTGCCACTATAAAATCAAGCCGCTTTTTCTTGCCTTAAAAAGGGAAAAGAATAATTCAAAAAAATTACCATCAATAATGAGCTACTACAAAATAGAAAATTTAGAACAATATTTCAAACATTACAATAAATCCCTTCGGGAACCTAGAAAATTTTGGGGCAAAATCGCTTCTGAAAACTTCACTTGGTATCAAGAATGTGAAAAAGTAATGGAGTTTGACATGGCCGATGCCAAAATAAAATGGTTTGTGGATGCCAAAGTAAACATCGTTAAAAACTGTATTGACAGGCACCTTACCAAAAAAGGGGACAAAACCGCCATCATCTTCGAGCCAAATGACCCCAGTGAGGAAGCACAACACATTTCCTATAACGAATTACATGCGAGAGTTTCAAAAATGGCGAACGTATTGCGGGAACAAGGCATAAAAAAAGGCGATCGGGTTTGTATTTACCTACCCATGATTCCGGAATTGGCCGTTTCCGTTTTGGCTTGTGCCCGAATTGGAGCCATCCACTCTGTGGTTTTTGCAGGATTTTCAGCTTCGGCAGTGGCGGCAAGAATCAACGATAGCGCGTGCAAAATGGTCATCACTTCTGATGGCGGATATCGCGGGAACAAGTCAATCGATTTAAAGGGAATCGTTGACGATGCTTTGAATAATTGCCCTTGCGTTTCAACCGTTTTGGTAGCCAAAAGAACCCACACCCCAATAGATATGAAACAAGGGCGTGACCAATGGCTGCAACCGCTTTTAGACGAGGCTTCGGACAATAATGTTGCCGAAATAATGGATGCCGAAGACCCTTTGTTTATTCTTTATACCTCGGGTTCAACAGGGAAACCAAAAGGCATGGTGCATACTACGGCCGGATATATGGTATACTCCGCTTATACCTTCAAGAATGTGTTTAGTTATGAAGAAAATGATATTTTTTGGTGTACCGCCGATATTGGCTGGATTACCGGACACTCTTACATCTTGTATGGCCCATTATTAAATGGCGCCACCACTGTGATTTTCGAAGGGGTTCCTTCTTACCCAGACTTTAGCCGTTTTTGGCAAACCATAGAAAAACACAAAGTAACCCAATTCTATACTGCGCCAACAGCCATTCGAGCCTTGGCAAAAGAAAATTTAGAATATGTTCAGAAATATCAATTAAAGTCCTTAAAGGTCATCGGATCCGTTGGTGAACCTATCAACGAAGAAGCATGGCACTGGTACAATGACCACGTTGGTGGTAAAAGATGCCCCTTAGTAGATACTTGGTGGCAAACCGAAACGGGAGGAATTATGATTTCCCCATTAGCATTCGTGACACCCACAAAACCAACCTATGCCTCGCTACCATTGCCGGGAATTCAGCCCGTATTAATGGACGAAAAACGCAATGAAATTGAAGGAAATCAGGTTACCGGAAGTTTGTGCATCAAATTTCCATGGCCAGGAATTGCAAGAACTATTTGGGGAGATCACCAGCGTTATAAAGAAACATATTTTAGTGCCTTTCCTGGAAAATATTTCACTGGAGACGGCGCTTTGCGTGATGAAGTGGGCTATTACAGAATCACGGGGCGTGTTGACGATGTGGTAATCGTTTCAGGACACAATCTGGGAACAGCGCCCATTGAAGATGCCATCAATGAGCATCCGGCCGTTGCCGAAAGTGCCATTGTGGGATTCCCTCACGACATCAAGGGGAATGCGTTATATGGTTTCGTAATCCTTAAAGAATCCGGAGAATCTCGCGACCGAGAAAACTTAGCCAAAGAGATCAACCAGCATGTGTCTGACCATATTGGGCCTATTGCAAAATTAGATAAAATCCAATTTGTTTCAGGATTGCCAAAAACCCGTTCGGGTAAAATTATGCGTCGCATTCTTCGCAAAATAGCCGAGGGTGATTTCTCTAACTTTGGAGACACCTCAACCCTATTGAATCCTGAAATCGTAGATGAAATTAAGGACGGAAGATTGTAATCTATTGGAATCTGTTGTAATTAATGAGTACAAAAGCATTTATTTTCGACCTTGACGGCGTTATTGTAGACACCGCAAAATACCACTATTTGGCTTGGCGAAAAATTGCCGACCAATTGGGGATTGAATTCACGCACGAACACAATGAATTGTTAAAAGGCGTGAGTCGGGTTCGCTCTTTAGACATTATTTTAGCATTAGGAAAAACAACAGCTTCGCGAGAAGACAAAAACAAATGGCTCGTTCAAAAAAATGAGGATTATTTGTCTTATCTCGTCGACATGGATGCCAGTGAAATATTGCCTGGTGTTTTGCCTATTTTGAAATATTTGAAAGACCAAAACCAATTAATCGCATTGGGTTCTGCAAGCAAAAATGCTAGGCCTATTCTCGAAAAAACAGGAACACTCACCTATTTTGATGCCATTGTAGACGGGAATGATGTTTCGAACGCCAAACCACACCCAGAAGTTTTCCTGATTGCAGCCCAATTATTGGGGATAAAACCCGAAGATTCGATTGTTTTCGAAGATTCGGTTGCGGGGATTCAAGCCGCAAATATTGGAAAAATGACCAGTATAGGAATTGGAGAAGCCTCGATATTACACGAAGCAAAATATATTTTCCCAGATTTTACCCATGTTGATGTTAATTTTATTGAAGCTTTGATAAGCCCATAGAAAAAAGAAGACATCAGTAACTTGAAATTTTTAAACAAGAGCTAGCGTGAATCAAAATTATATAAAACCCGACAATTGGTCAATCATTGAAGAGGGATTTGACAAAGAACGCGTAAAATCATCTGAAAGTCTTTTTAGCATAGGCAATGGCGCCATGGGACAACGCGCTAATTTTGAAGAGCATTATACGGGAAAAACCTTTCAAGGGAGTTATATTGCGGGCATCTATTACCCCGATAAAACCAAAGTGGGTTGGTGGAAAAACGGCTATCCAAAATATTTCGCTAAAGTCTTAAACGCCCCTAATTGGATAGGAATTGACGTTGAAATAAATGGCGAAAACCTCGACTTGAATGCGTGTATCAAAGTAGAAAAGTTCCGTCGCGAATTGAACATGAAGGAAGGCTGGTACAACCGCTCTTTCGAAGCCACTTTACAAAACGGAACCGAAATTGCCGTGAACATCCGTCGTTTTCTTTGTTTGAATTTAGACGAAGTGGGCGTTATCAATTACGAAATTACTCCTCTAAACAAGGAAGCAAAAATAGTTTACAAACCCTATATCGATGCGGGCGTTACCAATGAAGATGCTAACTGGGACGAAAAATTCTGGGAGCCATTAGGGACAAAAGACCAAGAAAATCAAGCTTTTGTCACGGCTCAAACCTTCAAAACGCATTTCAAGGTCACAACTTTTATGTCCAACAGTATTTGGACGAATGGTAAAAATCTAAATATTTCACCTGAAATTGTCTCGGCAACCAAAGAGAAAGTTCAATTCAACTATGCCGTTACTGTTGCAAAAGGCACAACATCCTCCATTCAAAAAATTGGGGGTTATACCGTTTCCTTGAATCACGATAATACCCTTTTGGCTGCCGAAAGCGCCATAATATGGGCATTGGAAAAAGGGTATGGCCAATTGCTACAAGACCAAATCGATGCCTGGTCAAAAATTTGGAAAATGTCGGATATCCGAATTGACGGCGATGTCAAAGCGCAACAAGGGATTCGTTTTAATATTTTTCAGTTGAACCAAACGTATTTAGGCAAAGATTCGAGCTTGAATATTGGTCCAAAAGGGTTTACTGGCGAAAAATACGGTGGTTCTACCTACTGGGATACTGAAGCCTATTGCATACCCTTTTACATGGCGACCAAAGACCAGCAAGTAGCCCGAAATTTATTGACCTATCGCTACAATCAATTGGACAAAGCGATTGAAAATGCCGAGAAAAATCTGGGATTCAAAAATGGTGCGGCCTTGTATCCTATGGTAACGATGAACGGGGAAGAATGCCATAACGAATGGGAAATCACCCACGAAGAAATTCATAGAAATGGCGCGATTGCTTTTGCCATCTTCAACTATCACCGTTTTACAGGCGATTACAGCTATATTCCCGAAAAGGGATTGGAAGTGTTAATCGGCATTGCTCGTTTTTGGCACCAAAGAGCTAACTTCTCGAAAGACAAAAACCAATTTGTGATTTTGGGAGTTACCGGACCCAACGAATATGAAAACAACGTAAACAATAATTTCTACACCAATTACATTGCGAAATGGTGTATTGACTATGCATTCGAACAAATTCAAAAAGTGTCGCTGGAATATCCCTCAGACCACAAAAGAATTATCGAAAAAGTAAAATTATCAGAAGCCGAATTGCAGGATTGGAGAAAAGTATCTGGCAACATGTACTTTCCAAAATCAGAAGAACTTGGAATTTATTTGCAACAAGACGGATTCTTGGACAAGGATTTGGTTCCCGTAAAAGATTTAGACAAAAGCCAACGACCAATTAACCAAAAATGGTCCTGGGACAGAATCCTACGTTCCCCTTATATCAAACAAGCCGACGTTTTACAAGGATTTTATTTCTTTGAAGATCATTTTTCAACTGAAGAATTAAAACGTAATTTTGAATTTTACGAAGCCTTTACCGTTCATGAAAGTTCCCTTTCTCCTTGCGTTCATTCGATTCAGGCGGCTAAATTGGACAAGATGGAAATGGCCTATACGTTTTATTTAAGAACATCTCGATTAGACCTCGACGACTACAATAAGGAAGTGGAAGAAGGCTGTCACATCACGTCCATGGCAGGTACTTGGATGAGTATTGTCGAAGGTTTTGGCGGAATGCGAGTGAAAGATGACGCGCTTCATTTTTCGCCAAAAATTCCAAAAGAATGGAAGGGCTATTCCTTTAAAATCAATTTCAGAAACCAGGTATTAGAGGTGGCTGTGAAACACAACAAAACACAATTTACGCTCGAAGGCACAAAAGAAATGACTGTTTTTGTGAATGGAAAACCAGTCCTAGTGAAACCAAAGAGTTCTTTGATGGTTTAAAGCAGAAACATTTATTTTTTAGTTCCAAATCGACAACGTATTGAAAACACTTAATGGCTAAAAAAACCCTTTTAGATATGCCTTTTTTATGGCGTAACAATTTTTGTGCAATTCAGGTCTCCGTTTAAATTTATAGTTCAATAATGCTCCCAAATACAATGAAAAAAATGCTGAAAATAGGTCATCGAGGGGCGAAGGGTTATGAACCCGAAAACACTTTGATTTCTTTCCAAAAAGCAATTGATCTAGGTGCTGATGGAATCGAACTCGATGTAAATTTGAGCCATGATGGAGCAATTATAGTTATTCATGATGAAACCATCGACAGAACAACCAATGAAAAAGGATTCGTAAACAAATTCTCATTGCAGGAATTGAAAAGTTTTCAAATACAAAAAGAGCAACAAATCCCTACGCTCTCCGAGGTTTTTGATTTGGTAAACCAGCGTTGTTTTATCAATATAGAACTCAAAGGAAGTGCAACTGCAAAACCGGTAATTGAATTAATTAACTGGTATGTTTCAGAAAAAAATTGGAATTACCATCAGTTTTTAATTTCTAGTTTCGATTGGAAAATGCTGGAAGAGGTCCGCTTTTTGAGTCCAAAAATCCGAATCGGTGTTTTGACAGGCCATTCCATTAAACAAGCCTTGGATTTCGCCAAAAAAATAAAAGCATTTTCTATCCATCCAAAGTATAGATTAGTATCGAAAGAAAATGTAGTTTTGATGCAGGAAAGCGGATTTGAGATTTATCCTTGGACGGTGAATACTGCAACAGCAATTCAAAAAATAAAATCATTCGACGTAAACGGAATCATTTCAGATTTCCCAGACAGACTATGAACTCAAATTTCGATATCATTATTGTGGGCGGTGGCGCAGCAGGGTTTTTTACAGCAATCAATATTGTAGAGAAGAATCCGAAACTGAAAGTCGCTATTCTGGAACGCGGAAGCGAAGTTTTATCAAAAGTCAGAATTTCTGGCGGCGGAAGATGTAACGTGACTCATGCTTGTTTTGAGCCCAATGAATTGGTGAAATTTTACCCCCGTGGCGAAAAAGAATTGCGGGGTCCTTTTCATCAGTTTTGTTCTGGCGATACGATAGAGTGGTTCGGCAACCACGGCGTAGCACTCAAAATCGAGGACGATGGACGCATGTTTCCCGTTTCTAATTCATCGCAATCTATTATTGATTGTTTCCTACAGGCCACCCAAAAATTAGGAATTGCTGTTTTAACGGGGCAAAGTGTCCGATCGATTTTCAAAAAGGATAACTTTTGGAAAGTGGAAACACAATCGGAAACCTACATTGCCGAAAAATTAATTCTCGCCACAGGAAGCAACCCCAAAGTATGGGAAATGCTGCAGACTTTTGGTCACGCCATCGTTTCTCCAGTCCCTTCCTTATTTACTTTCAACATCAAAGATTCAAGAATAAAAGAACTTCCAGGAGTTTCGGCAATAGTTTCTGTAAAAGTAAAAGATACTAAACTCGAATCGACAGGTCCTTTGTTAATCACACATTGGGGTATGAGCGGTCCCGCCATTTTGAAATTGTCGGCTTGGGGTGCCCTGATTTTACACAACAAAAATTACCAATTTACCATTTTCATCAATTGGCTGAATGATATTACCCCTGAAGGTGCCGAAAAAACCCTAAAAGATTTAAAACAGGAACAGTCCAAGAAAGCGGTATCCAAAAAATCGCCTTTCGACTTCCCAAATCGTCTTTGGGAAAGTTTGGTTCTCGCATCGAGTATTGAAAGTGAGACCAAATGGGCGGATCTGTCGAAAATACAATTACAAAACTTGGCCCATCAATTGACAAATTCCAGTTTTCAGGTCAACGGAAAAAGCACTTTCAAAGAAGAATTTGTGACTGCCGGCGGAATCGATTTAAAGGAAATCAATTTTAAAACTATGGAAAGCAAGGTACAGGAGAATCTATACTTTGCCGGAGAAATTGTCAATATAGACGCTATTACCGGCGGATTTAATTTTCAGAATGCCTGGACGAGCGGCTTTATTGTGGCGAATGCTGTTGCCTCTAACTAAAATTAAATATTACAATTTTTTCATAAAGAATTAATTATCTTACATTTGTGTTCGAAAAAAGTGACTTATGAAAAAAATACTACTATTTATTGTGCTAGCGTTAACCACTCAAACCATCAATTCCCAATGTTGGAATTCAATTTATGAGGGGGGATATGGATACGAATGTTTCAAAATAAAAACTGATGGCACTTTATGGTCTAATGGAGATGCCTATCTTATAAGTGGTGTAAATGACGGAGGAAATCCAATTCCAATTACTGTTCCAATTCAAATTGGGACAAGCACAAATTGGAAATCTATTTACAGTGGAGTATATCATATTGTTGCTATAAAAACAGATGGAACACTTTGGGCTTGGGGAAGTAATTCTAGTGGTCAATTAGGTAATGGAACAACTATAGACAACTACACTCCTACACAAATTGGAACTGCGAGTAATTGGAAATCGGTTACAGCTGGATATGAGTCTACCATTGCCATAAAAACTGATGGGACGCTATGGGCTTTGGGATGGAATAATGTTGGTCAATTAGGTAATGGAACAACTATAGACAACTACACTCCTACACAAATTGGAACTGCAAATAATTGGAGCTCAGTCTCAACTGATTTCACTTCTAGTTTTGCAATAAAAACTGATGGGACGCTATGGGCTTGGGGAAGTAATTCTGGAGGTCAATTAGGAGATGGCACAACTATAAATAAAAGCACTCCCATACAAATTGGAACTGCAAACAATTGGAAAAATATTTCTGCTGGATTTCCCACATTGGCTTTAAAAACTGATGGGACAATTTGGGCTTGGGAATTAAACTCTAATGTTTTTTCTAATGATTCGACTATTATCTATTATACTCTTACACAAATTGGATTTGCAAATAATTGGAAATCTATTAGTGTGGGGAATGGGCATTCTCTTGCCATAAAAACGGATGGCACTCTATGGGCCTGGGGAAAAAATGATTATGGACAATTAGGTGATGGCGCAACTATAAATAAAAATACTCCTATTCAAATTGGAAATGCAAACAATTGGAAGCAGGTTACTGCTGGAAATGGGTTTAGTACGGCATTAAAAACCGATGGAACTCTATATGCTTGGGGGCGTAATGATATTGGCCAATTGGGCGATGGTACAATCATTGATAAAACTATTCCAACACAAATTAATTGTACCGCTTTAGGTACAGATACGTTTTATGAAAATAACATAAATGTATATCCTAATCCCACTTCAAGTGTTTTAAATATAAAAGTTGATGCTACTATTGCCAATCAGCCCTATACCCTAAGCGATTTTCTAGGAAAAATCGTTTTAAAAGGAAAACTTAACGAAGGCGAAACAACCATCAACGTGGAGCATTTATCAAAAGGTATTTATTATATCAAGATCGCAAATACCAAAGCAAGCAAGTTTATAAAAGAGTAAAACGCCAGAAGTCCCTAAAATTAATAATTTATTCAATACAGGCTTCTTCTAATAACAAATCGAAGTTGTTCTGATCAAGCTATATTCTACTACTTATAATATAGGGTGTTTTTACCAAAAATTAAAACCCAAATCCAACATTAAACCAAGCAAACCCTTTCCCGGTTTCAGGTGACCAAGAATACTTAATCTCTATAGGGCCAATTATGGTTTCTAACCCATAACCGAAAGCATAACCAGAATATTTTGGAATTGATAACCAATCTAAGGAATGGAAAAGGTTATCTTCGAGATTGGCAAAATTAGCAGACAAATTGATGTGATTTTTTTTAAAAATTTCGTAGTCAAAAGTTGTAGCGGTTTTTATATAACTATTGGCAGTTATACCCAAAAAATCATACCCATAAAAATTCTTGAAATTATTTAAAGTAGTATATCCGAAACCCCCTAGAGCAAATTTAAAAAAAGGGAGGTTTTCATTACCAACTGTAAAACCGCCGTCCGCTTGAAATTTTAGGGTTATTTTATTAAAAACCGTTTTGACAATTGCAAAATCGGCCTTCGCAATAGAAAAAGGGTTAAATGTTTTGGTATAATCAGAAGATAGTAAATAAGATTGAATATCGCCTGAAAAACACCATCCTTTATTGGGGAAATATTTGTTGTCAAAAGAATCGAATTTTACATACCCATATGCACTTAAATAGTTGCTTTTATCGATTATGGTTGATTTACTGTCGAGGGATTCGGACTTTATATTTAAGAATTTGAATTCAATACCCGAACCTATCAAAAACTTTTGTGCGAATAAGGTTTGAAAATATGCCTGATTGGTTAAATCTAAAAAATCAATATTGATGGATTTTATATCAGGTGATTCCTGATTTAAACCACTTATTTCTTTGGCCACATTTCTATTAAATTGATTTAATTGGGATTTTAATCCAAAACTCCAATAAAAGCCGTTGTCGATATAATAATCCAGATTATACCTTAAATTATCCCCTAAGACGATGTCTAAAGAGGCAAAATCATTTTTTTTAAAAAAATTTTTCTGGGTTAGATTCAACAAAACTGCACTTTTCAATAACCCATCATAATGCACTCCAAATTTTAAAAAAGCTTTATTGGGATTTTCATTTAAAGTTAATATAAAGTCTTCCCTTGAATCATTATTTTCAAAGGAATATTGAATAGCGCTAAAGTTTTGGGTGGCATTTAAGTTATCAATTCCTATTTTTAAATCGGTATAGCTGATTTTTTCACCTTCCTTAAAGCCTAATTTTCCCTTAATGTAAGAGCGGGTGAAGTTTTTTAAATTATTTATAATGATATTCTTAATCTGAATACTGTCAACTTTTATTTTTAAATTATTAGATTTGTAATCGTTGTTTCCGTATTTCTTTAATTGTTCATAAACCGCAAAGGAAGCCTCTTCACCTTTTTCAATAATATCAAGCCTCCTATCAAATGATAGGAGGCCAAAACTCTTGATGTCCGGTTTTATATAAATATCAGTATCTGTTTTTTTCGACTTCATTTTTTCTATGGATTGAAGTGTTGTAACCTGACCCAAAATTTTGGTCGCGTCTATAAGTTCTGTTCTATTCAATAAACCATCTTGGACATCCACCCCAATAATAATGTCGGCACCCATTTTTTTAACTTCCTCTATAGGATAATTATTTGAGACACCTCCATCAACCAGTAAAATACCATTTAATTCTACAGGAGAAAATAGGGAGGGAAATGCGGAACTTGCAATCATAGCATTAGCTAAATTGCCTTTGTTTATAGTAACTTTTTCACCTGTTTCTATATTTGTAGCCATGCACAAAAATGGGATTTTCAACTCGTTGAAATCTCTTATATGTTTTACGTTTCTAGTTAAGGAACTTAATATATTGTAATTATACATCCCTTTTGATAAGGCTTGAGGAATTCCAACTTTGAACTTGTTAATCGGCAAAACAAATGCATATAACTCATCGTTTCTTTTTTCATAAAAATTTTTCGAGGTACGAGGGATAAAATCTTTAAGTAAGTAATCATAGTTTATAGTTCCAAAAATAGAATCTATTTGAGTAGCACTGAATCCTGAAGCATAAAGCCCCCCAACAACGGCTCCCATGCTAGTTCCGCCAATATAATCAACCTTTACTCCGGCCTGTTCCAATACTTTCAATACACCAATATGAGCAAACCCTTTGGCTCCACCCCCACTCAAAACTAGTCCTATTTTGGGTTTTTTAATAGAATCTTGTGAAAAAGAAGACAGGAAACTGAAAAAAAGAAAAACAAATAAAGTAGACTTTTTCATTAATTAGCTTTTGGTCTTGTAAAAGTCGGTAATTTTTTTGGCTTTTGAAACCCCTACCACCTCAGAAATTTCTTTTTCTGTGACTAGTTTCAATCTTTTAACACTTTTGAAATGTTGGATTAACGCCAGCATTGTCTTTTCTCCAATTCCCGGAATGCTTTCCATCGAAGAATTAAGCGCCGCTTTACTCCTTTTATCCCGATGAAAAGTAATCCCAAATCGGTGCGCTTCGTTCCGCAATTGCTG
>CANHNG010000015.1 GCA_947461915.1 Flavobacteriaceae bacterium | reverse complement strand
GATCCAGGATATAAAAACACAGGTTCTTGTAAAAGCGAAATCACTTTTTTGGATGGAGAAGAGGGAATTTTGCATTATAGAGGCTATTCCATTGAAGAATTAGCAGCTAAAGGAAATTTCCTGGAAGTAAGTTATTTACTGATTTTTGGGGAATTGCCTACATCGTTAGAGTTAAAAGATTTTGAGACCCACATCCGAAAATACACCTTGGTCAATGAGGAAATGAAAAACATCATTGATGGCTTTCCTAAGACGGCACATCCAATGGGTGTTTTGTCAGCTTTGACTAGTTCTTTGATTGCTTTTAATCCTAAAGCTGTAAATCCAGAGAACAAAGACGAATTGTATGAAGCGGTTTGTAAATTAATAGGAAAATTTCTTGTCATTGCGTCTTGGACGTATAGAAAAAGCATGGGGTATCCATTGAATTATTATGATAATACTTTAGGATACGTTGAAAACTTTATGCAATTGATGTTCAAATTGCCAACAGAACCTTATAAAGCAAATCCGATAGTTGTTGAAGCCTTGGATAAATTGTTTATCCTTCATGCGGATCACGAACAAAACTGTTCAACATCCACAGTAAGAATGGTAGGTTCTTCACATGCTGGATTATTTGCCTCTGTTTCTGCCGGAATTTCGGCACTTTGGGGTCCATTACATGGTGGAGCAAATCAAGCAGTGCTTGAAATGTTAGAGGAAATCCAAGCAAACGGTGGAGATGCCGAAAAATATATGGCTAAAGCCAAAGATAAAAACGACCCTTTCAGATTGATGGGCTTTGGTCACCGAGTGTATAAAAACTTTGATCCAAGAGCGAAAATCATCAAAAAAGCGGCAGATGAAGTTTTAGCAACATTAGGTGTTGATGATCCTATTTTAGATATCGCCAAAAAATTAGAAGCTTTAGCATTGGCCGACGAGTATTTTGTTACCAGAAAATTATATCCAAATGTGGATTTCTATTCTGGAATTATTTACAGAGCTTTAGGAATCCCTACCGATATGTTTACGGTTCTATTTGCTATAGGCAGATTACCAGGTTGGATAGCCCAATGGAAGGAAATGAGATTAAACAAGGAGCCTATTGGAAGACCTCGACAGGTATACACAGGGTACGGTTTGAGAGAATTTGTATCGATGGATAAAAGATAAAAAACAAAAAATACCTATAAAAACCACTTCAATGAAGTGGTTTTTTTATGTTGGGATCTTTCAAATTCATGAATAAAAAAAATTAAAACTTAACTTTGCTTCAATAGTTCCATGCCTACGGCACATTCTAGGCAACGGCTTTTGTTGCAATATTCATTTTTGAGCTGCAATAAAGACTGGGTTTCAAAGGCGTTTTTTGGTTGTATTCCAAAAGAACTGAATTTATCCACGATCGTATTTTTTTCCGGGGAAACCTCGTTTAACAACTGAATTAAGTCTTCGGAATTTTCCTTGCCTTGACTTTTGGCGTAAGCAAATTGAAGTGGAATAATGGTGTTTATCACGATTAAATCAACAAACGATTTGGAAAGTTTTTTTAACTTTTTGGGACTTTCTTTGTCAAACTGATAGTGGGTTTGCCAATAAGCCGAAACGGCAACCCCAAAGGTTTTGTATATAGTTGCAAGCGAATTTGAAGTGCTTATTGTCGAAAATAAATTTTGCTGACTGTGGTACAAATTCGCCAACTGCGAAAGCCGAATCGTAGGGAAATTATCGGGACGATGCTTGAAAAACTGAACGGATTCCGTACTATTCTTTTCCAATTGGTATTTCTGCAACAAATAGAAATACCTGAATTTTAAATCCTTGTAATACGTATCTTCCTTTTCTTTGTCCAAAACCCCAGCGCTTCCTAAAAGCAGTGCTTCTAAATTCTCGACCTCAAAACTTTCTTTTCTAATAACGGAAAACGGAATCGATTGGGCGATTTTCAAAAAGAGTTCCCCATTGGTGTTCAAACCGAAATTCCTAGCCAAAAGACAAAACAAGACCGCTTCCCAATCCTGATGGGCTTGCTCCAACAATTCAAAAATGGGTTTTGATTTTCGTTGCAAGCGTTCAAAAAACAAGCGTTCTTGCCAATTTCTTAAAGTAAAATCGGCAATGGTTTTTAATTGCTTTTCGCAGAAAATCCAGGATTTCGGGCTGAGCAACGATTGATAATTGGCAATTGTTGTCTTGTCGACGTAGTGCCGGAGTTCCAAAACTGGAATTTCGCTGTTATTCTTTCTGAAAATTTCGGTGTCGTGTTCCCAAACCACATGAAGAATCACGTTTTCATAGTTGGCATCTCTTTCGTGCTGGTGCACATACCAATCTGAAGATTTAAGGTGAATTTCCACATTTCCTGCCCATTTTTGGTCGCTAATGATAATTTGGGCATTGAAAAAATCGGGGCCGGCAAGTGCTAAATAATGTCCAACGTGGACTATTACGATTTCCTCTCCATTGGAAGTTTTTAAATTCAAAGTATCAAACTTCTTGAATTTCCATAGATGGTGGAGAAAATCCTCTTTCATTTTTTAGATTATTAGACTTCTTATCGTATCAGAATGCTACACTAAGGTACTAAAAAAGAAACTTCTTAACTAAAAATAAAAAATACTTGGAATTCTTGGAATTCTTGGAAAATTTTAAAAGTGTTTGTACAATATGAATTGTGAGCAATTTATTATCGCAACAAATACAATTGGGCACAAGCCCGGGCATCCGATAAGGCTTCGTGGTGATTTAAAGCAATTTTCATTTCTCGACAGCAATCACTCAATTTGGTAGGCTTTAACCCCTTGGCTTTGTAAATTTTCACGGTGCATTCCCATCTAGGAGCCAAATTCAAAGAAGCATAATCCAACCCATAGAGCTGCATTGATTTGGCAAGCACATTGCGGTCGAAACTTTCGTTATGCGCCACGACAATCCTGTTTTTTAGCCGTTTTTGGATTTCGGGAAAGACCTGCGCAAAGTTTTTTGCGTTTGCCGTATCTCTTGGATAAATACCATGAACCGCTATCGTGAAAGGGTTGTATTGATTGTTTGGCGGTTTGATCAAGGTCACATATTCGTCAACAATCACCCCATTTTCGACAGTAACAATACCTACCGAACACGGATGAAAGGCAGTAGCGGTTTCAAAATCGATAGCAGTGAAGGTCAATTTGATTTTAGATTTTAGATTTTAGACTTTAGACTACAATTTTTGAATTCATAGTGTCTTTGCCTTTACAACAAAAGTGAATTGGGCAGCATTTCCAGAAAAGGCATGGCTTTGGAATAATCTAGAGATTCGTATTCAATACCTAATCTTCTCAGGTTATCATAATACAATTGGTGGTTTTGATAATAGTATTTTTCGCTTTGCATATACCAAGCTTTTTCTCCGAGTTTTTTTGATAAAAACCATTTTTCTAACAATCTTCCAGAACGCCCATTGCCATCATTCCAAGGATGAATTTTCACAAAAACTAAATGAATGAAACTAGCATAATAAAAAATTTCGGGAAAACTCAATTGTTTTTTTAAAAGAGACTCCATATCGTCATAAAGCCGGACCATTTCATCCTCTACCTGATGCGGAAGTGCCGCCACATATTCAATTCGCCCGTCATCATTGGTGACAAACATATTTTGGACACGGTGTTTGCCTTGCTGATTTTTCGCAACGATATTTTTCCCAAGGAGAATATGCGCTTGGGCAATCGTATTTTTATCCAAAGGGTTTGTTTTTGCAAACCAATAGGCATCATACAAATCGTCAATTTTCTTGGTGTAATCCGGAAGGAACTCAATGCCGAATTTTTTGTGTTTAATATACGAATCCAATTCGATTAACTCTCCTTCAATCTTGCTGGAAAACACCGAGGCAACCGAAGTGTAAAAACTAAAAGTACCAGTAGAAATATCGGCATCATCTAGCGAATCAAACTTCACTTCCAATCCTGGCGGGAAGTTTTTTTTGTAATCTTCTAAAAGTAGTTCAGGGATTATTTTCATGGATAGATTCGTTACGGTACAAATATAAACAAAGTCGATGAACCGGAAGATAAATTGGTATCACTACTGAAAGAAATTCCAAACCAAACCAAAACGAATCATAAAATCACGATAGGGAGTATTGGGTGCCGCATAAAAATTATTGCCCGAGAGTGACGAATTGAAATGTTCCGCCTTAAAATAAATACGGGTTCTTTGAATGCGGGCATTCACGAAAAAATCAAGGTTGGGATAATTGCCGATTTCCTTTTTATTTTGAACGAAAAACTCGCCAATTACAGGATTGTAATCATTGGCAAAATAGCGGCTAAAGTAATTCAAGGTAACACCCGTTTGCAAATACAAGGCTTTTTCAAACATAGTAGTAGAATAATACAGCGTATTGCGGCTAACCAATTCGGGTACGTTCAGGATAAAATCGGGCTGATCCACTTTTTGATACAAAAAGGTGTTGTCTAAGGCAAATTTCCCGAGTCGGAATTCCTTATTAACTTTCACAGACACATAATTGATGGTGCTGTTGTATTGTTTGGGTGCGACTATTTGCTTTTGGACATCGGTAACTACATTTTCAAAATACAAATGATCTTGTAGGGTAGACAATTGGAGCGATGCGTTAATCCAAGGGGTGGTTGCATTGGCGCTGATGGCATTTATCTTTTCATTTTTGAAATCATTGAACCAGTTGTAATTCACAAAACTACTTTGGTACAATTCATAATTGTTATTCGGCAATTTGTTGAGGCTTTGGTATCCGAATGCCAGTTGGGTTTCGTCGTTCAGGGCATAGTTCAGTTTGGCGTCCAGATGAGACAATGACTGGTTTGTAACTGATCTTGAATACCAGAATTTACCGTTCCATTTGTTTTTTTGATACTCATATTGCCCTCCCGCGCTGTTGATTTTTTGGTTCAATGCAGCTGGAATGGTTTGGCTGCCGACAAGTAAAATTTTGCCATAGTAATAATTAGTCCTAAAATCTTCCGCAAAAAACTTGAATTTTCCAAGGGTTGTATTTTCATAAATAAGCCCAAGAATATTTTGCATTTTATTATAATGCGTTTGATCATTGATTCCACTGCTTACATAAGATTCCCCATATCTAGAAGACACTGTGGCTTGATTGAACTCGAAAAATTTATTCTCGTAATTCAATTGATGGGTGACATATACATTGTTGTTTCCTTTGAGGGAATTGATTCTAAAAAAGTGATCCACAAAAACTCGTTTTCCTTTCAGGAAAGACTTGGCATCTTTAAAATAAACTTCTAATTGTTCCCTATTGTCATAATCCGGGTTTCCGCTTTCGAAATCTTCGATGGTGGTGATGCCTCCATTTTCTTCGTTGAGAATATCCTGGGAAGTGAAATGGGCATTGGCAAAATAGCGCTGGTTTTTGGTGTTGTAACTGGTAGTAAACCTAAAATTCCCGGTGCTAGTAAGTTGGTTAGTATATCTACCAGTGGAGCGCAATCCTTTGTAGGCAATAGAAAAATTGAGTCTTGGCGCCGTATTTAAAGTAAAGAAAGCATCTACAGATTGTCCTTGTTTCATGACCGACTTAAAATAGAGTTCCGTAACGGGAGTGGCCACCGAGCAATAGCGAATTTGGTTGGCTTCGATAAAATTAAAGTGTTTTGCGGTAAAACCAAATTCAGGATAAGGGGAAAACTCACTCAAACCGTACTGCAAAGTATTATAGGTTTGCCCTTCGTTCGGGAAAGGCAACAAGCCGAAAGTATCTTTCCGCAGATAATTATGGCTGTATTCTTTTTGAATGGTTAGCGAGGTATCGATATAAGTAGTGTCACGTTCTAAAGTAATAATGCGATATAGGTCTAGGGTAGCCACTTTTGCCTTAGGTTTCTTTATGGAATCAGAGCTGTTGTAACTACTGTTAAAATCGAACCCATTAGTCTTTTTTTCTTGAGAGAACAGTACTGTGGGCAATACTAAAAGAGATACGAAAAAGAAAATCCTCATTTGGAAGGGTATAAATTAGGCATTGGTTTGTAGGGCATTCCTCGGGCAAAGGTAAATGAAAATACACACAAACAAAAAAACAGTGGGGATTTAAGGAATCGTTTTTTAAAACAGGAAATCAGTTGTATTCAATTTTCTGGAACAAACGAAAAGCATACAGGACAATCTCTGGACAAATAGCCTAATAAACGGGAAGAATAAAGCGAAATCTCCCGTAAATACAAGGCCTCAAATAGTATTATCTGAAAATAAGAATAAAATTATAAGAATATACTAATTTTTATCCTAAAACAAACACTTTTTAAGAAGTATTAAATCATTATTTTGAAACGTTTTTTTTTTATAATTCGTATTTCATGACGTTTTTAATGCGAAATTCCCCTTACACATTAACGAAAAACCGTAAAAAATCTAGCTAAAAAACACATCAATAACACATCAAATGAGGTTGTTTTCTAAAATTACCCTTTTTTAGGATTTTAACCACTATTTTAAAAATCCTTTTATTTATGGTGTTTCGAGCGATTTTTTTAAAAAATTCTGGACGATTTTACTTGTATAGTTTTTGTATAGGTGCCTTACGCCCAAAAAAAGCAATCGATTTAAAATTCATTCTTATATTGCCACCCTAATCTTAAACTTTTTTATTATGAAAAAATTACTTATGTTACTTTTCCTGATGACTATTTCATTAGGACAATCGCAAAACCTAATCACCAATGGTGATTTTGAAAGCGGAGACACCGCATGGTCGGGTGCTGCTGACAATCTGGTCACCGACAATGGAAATACTTACTTTTCCAGAACTGTTGCAAACGCCGGAAACCCATGGGATGCCAATTTAAGTCGCCCAATGTCTATAACTACACCAGTTGGAACTGGTTACACCCTGACTTTTCAGGCTTGGTCAACTACTGGTAGAACTCTAATTGCTGGTATTGGTTTAAATGGTGGGGATTATTCCAACGTTAATCAAACAGTAACTTTGACTTCAACCCCAAAAAGATTCACATTAAATTTTAATACGAATTTTTCAAGTGAAAGCAGTCGTATCATATTTGATATGGGTAATGTTGTAGGTGATGTTAATATTGATAATGTAGTGCTATCACTAACTCCTACAAATCTAATTACTAATGGTGATTTTGAAGGCGGAGATACCGGATGGACTGGTGCTACAGGCAATCTTGTTACCACTGGTGATGATGCTACTTATTTCACTACAACTGTTGCTAATGCTGGAAACGCATGGGAAGTAAACCTAAGTCGTCCAGTGTCTATTACCGCAGCTGTAGGAACTAGCTATCAATTATCTTTTCAGGCTTGGTCAAATACTGGTAGAACCATATTAGCTGGTATCGGTTTAGCCGGAGATCCTTGGACTAACCAAGTTCAAACAGTAACTTTAACTTCAACTCCTCAAACTTTCTTTTTAGACTTAACTACTAATTTTTCAAGTGCAAGTAGCCGTATTATTTTTGATATGGGTGCTGCTGCAGGCGATGTAAACATTGACAACGTTGTTTTGTCGTCAGCTGTTGCAACTTCTACCTGTAATAATGGGGTTCAAGATGGTGATGAAACTGGTGTAGATTGTGGTGGGACTTGTCCTGCCTGTGCTACAGTAGTAAATATTGAAGGAAAATGGAAAGTTAATGAAATTGGTGTTGGACCAGCTAAAGGTAGCTATGCCTATTTTTCAGTGAATGCAAGTTCAGGTGATAGAAGCTGTTTTTTTGATGATGTATATCAATTTAATGCTGATGCATCATTTAATTTTATACCGGGTAGTCAAACCTATAACGAAGGCTGGTTAGGAACTGGTTGTGGAGCAGCTGTTGCCCCATTTGACGGTTCAAATGCCGCAACTTATACG
Source organism: Flavobacteriaceae bacterium (assembly GCA_947461915.1). GTDB lineage: Bacteria > Bacteroidota > Bacteroidia > Flavobacteriales > Flavobacteriaceae > Flavobacterium. The sequence goes on along the minus strand of CANHNG010000015.1, from coordinate 4,829 downwards.
AACAGCGGAAGTGCAATAACCGTTACTGGTACAGGTGCCTACATCGGACTTCCTAAAGCCATTAACGGTGCTGAAATTAGTAGCACTGAAGCACATCCAGGTACTGTAACGTATCAATCTTCTGTAACGACCACAGAAATGACTTTAGACATAAACGTTGGTGGCAATTGGTGGCGTTATAAATTAGCGAAAGTTGATGAATCTTTGCCAATTATTACCGATTTCCCAGCTTTAGAAAAAGCATTAACAGCTCAGCCGTTTGATTTGGCAACTCCAACTTCTAATAGCGCAGGTGCTTTTACATACACTTCTAGCAACGAGGCTGTTGCTACTATTTCTGGCTCAACAGTAACTATTGTAGGGCCTGGTACTACTACCATAACAGCTACTCAAGCGGCTAATGGAACTTTTAATACCGGAAGTATTTCGGCTCAATTAGTGGTTGCTTATCCTGCACCAGCAGTTGCCGCTACTACTCCTACAAGAGCAGCTGAAGATGTTATTTCTATATTTAGTGGTGCTTATACTGATAAAGTAGGTACTGCTTTTGCGCCAAACTGGGGACAAAACCCAACGTATGCTCAGGTTAATATTGACGGAAACGCTACCAATAGATATACGAATTTTAGTTTTGTTGGAAACACTTTCTCTGCAGGAGGAGTAGATGCTTCAGCAATGCAACAATTACACTTAGACATTTGGACTCCGGACTGTACTTCTTTTGATGTGTATGTATTGGACGGTTCTGACGAGCAAAAAGTTACATTAACACCTACTACTAGTGAATGGAACAGTTTTGATATTGACTTGTCTCAATATACTCTTTTAACTAAATCTTCAATTGTTGAATTCAAATTTGCAAATGGAGGATCAGGTACTAAAACCATCTATCTAGACAATATCTATTTCTGGAAAACACCTTCTGGTTTCTCTAACTACTATGTTGATGCTGATAGTGATGGATATGGTGCAGGTACTGTAACTGTTTCAGCAACACCTATAGAAGGTTCTGTTACAAACAATACAGACTGTAATGACACTAATGCAGCTATCAATCCAGGTGCTACAGAAATTGCCGATGGCGTAGATAATGACTGTGATGGAAAAATTGACGAAGGATTCCCTCCTAGTACAGCGGCTCCAACACCTATAGCAAGAAACCCTTGGGATGTGAAATCAATATTCAGTGGTGCCTATTCTAATGCTACTTTGAATGAACTTCCAACCGATTGGTCTCAAATTGATAATGATGGTCCTTTTCAGACTACAAATATTGCAGGTAACCCAACTTGGAATTTCAAAGGTCAATTTTTAGGAATGGTTACTAATTATGGTGCTGGAGTTGATTTGTCACAAATGACAACCATGCACATTGATTATTGGACTCCAGATTCTTACCGTATTGATCTTAAACTTGTAAATGTTGGTGTCGGAGAAGCGTTTACTTCATTAGGAACAACCGTTGCCGGTTCATGGCAAAGTATTGATATTCCTTTGTCTCAATATGGAACATTAGATTTATCTAAAATCAATCAAATTCTTATTGATCCAACTGATGCAGCAACTTTGTATATAGACAACTTCTATTTCTACAGAGCAGAAACTACAATTCCTGCTCCAGTAGTGGCTAATGTAACCCAATGTAAAGGAGCTCCTGCAGTTGAATTAACAGCTGCAACGTTTCCAGGATATGGATTAAAATGGTATGCAAAATCTACTGACACAGCGGCACTTGCTACAACACCAAAAACCACATCAACTACATCTGGAACAAAAACATCTTATGTAGCTTTATACAAGATTCCTGATGGAACTCCTGGACCTAAAGCAGCTATCAGTGTTGTTACCAATACTGAAGTTACGCCTGCTGTATCTTCAACGTTACTACTTAAAAATAGTTCAGCAGCTACAGTTACTGCAGTAGGACCTTTTATTGGAACTACTACTGAATTTACTTTAGAAGCTGCAGCATCAACTACTGCATTAGCATCTTATAAATGGACATTGCCTACTGGAGTAAATCAAGTATTGGGAACTACTAATGGAGGAATTAATGATAGAATCATCACTGTAACATTTGATGGTAGTAACTTAGGAACAACTGGCGCTTTACCAATAAGCGTTCAATCAACTAATGCTACTGGTGGTTGTCCTTCAGCTGCAAAAACATTAAATTTAACCAGAGCTATACCAGCTGCACCTTCTAATTTAAAAATGAATAACGGTTTAAATTCTACTCCTATTACTTCTTTTGCTAAATATATGGGTACAGGTACCGTTTTAAGATTGTCTGCCGCTGTAGCTTCTACTGCCCTTTCTTATGTTTGGGAATTGCCAGAAGGAGTTAAGAGAGTAACTAGTCTTCTTGACTCTACAATTGTTGATGACTTAGAAAGTAATTCGCCTGAAATCTTCGTTACTTTTACAGGGGTGACAAATGTAGATACAGCCACACTTGTAAATACTAATGTATTAAGAATAGGGGTAAAATCTAAAAATGCCGTAGGGGTTTCAACAACCTCAAACGGAACTCTTGCAAACCCTTCAACTGCTTCTACGGCTAAGTTGCTAACGTTATCAGCTGTTAAGCCTGCTACACCGTCATCTTTAAAAATGTATGACCTTGCGGTTAGCGCAACTGCTGCTGTAACAGCTATTACTAACTACGTTGCTACTGAAACAGAGTTGAAATTAGAAGCCAAAGCATCTGCTTTAGCTAGTTCTTACACTTGGGTTTTGTCAGAAGGAGTTAACGTTACTGATAACTCTGCTGAGGCAGTTCTGGGATCGCCGAACACTTATACTAGTACTTCAAATGCGATTACCGTTAATTTCCTTAATGTTCCTCATGAAGGTGCTTTTAGTTTAGTTTTAGGGGTAAAAGCCGCAAATGGTATCGGTGAGTCTGTATCAACTAACGCAGCACCTAATGCTTTAAGAACAGATAAATTGCTAACGCTAACAGCTGTTCTTCCAAGTGTTCCTGGAGCTGTTACTGGTTCACTTAAAATTTGCGCTACGACTGCCTCTAGTGTTACCTATACGATTGCTGCTCTAGCTGCTAAAGCCAATATTTATTTAATATCAGCTCCTCTAGATTGTACGATCACTGTGACGACACCAAATGGACTTTATACTTCTCCTGGTAGTCAGTTGGATATGCCTGCTGTTACTAACGCAAGCTTTACAGTAAACTATCCTTCTGGATTTACCGTTACAACAACGGATATTAAAACTATCACTATTGCTTCTCTTAACTACGTGGGACAAAGTGCAACTTCTAAAGTTCTTACTTTGACCAATAAGAATGCAGTTTGTGGTACTAGAATCGCACCAGAAGCAGCAACTGCTACTGAAGCATTCAAAGTAGTGGCGTATCCAAACCCATCTTCATCTGAATTTACTATTGAAACTTCTGCAAAAGGAGCTATCAATGCAAAAGTGTATGATATGCAAGGTCGTTTGGTTGAAAACGCTAAATCAAATAAAGTTGGTTCAAGTTTAGCTCCAGGTATTTACAATGTTATTGTAAGCCAAGGTGCAAACACTAAATCTGTTCGTTTGATTAAAAAATAATCGTATCCTAGATACTCTTATTAAAAGAGAAAGGCTGTCCGAAAGGACAGCCTTTTTTGTTTTGTTAGGTTGAGTAGAATACTAAAAAAACCCGTTGGGTGCAATTAATGAAATCTGTCAATAATGACTCATTTCGATTAAAATTTATAGTCAATTTAAACTCAAATGTCCGTCCGAGCTTGTCGAAGAATTAAAAAAAAACACTTCGACAAGCTCAGTGTGACAAATTGCTGCCAATTAGCCATAAAAACTAATTACACCCAACGGGTTAAAAAAGAATAAACCTTGGATTTCAAACAACAAAATGAATTAGGGAAATTGCGATTTTTTTTCAATATTTGCCCTACCAATATTACCCAAGATGCTGCTTCCCAATTTCTCAACCTTTCTGCTGGAAACCGGCACCGACGAAGCCGGTCGTGGCTGTCTTGCGGGTCCCGTAACGGCTGCAGCCGTAATACTACCCCTAGATTTTGAAAACAACCTCCTGAACGACAGCAAGCAACTGACCGAAAAAACTAGGGAAAAACTAAGGCCTTTGATCGAAAGGGAATCCCTGAGCTTTGCCGTAACCCATTTGCACCCAAAAGAAATTGATGAAATCAACATTCTGAATGCCTCCATGAAGGCGATGCAAGAATGTGTCTTGAAGTTAAACACCACCCCCGAATTTATTATTGTGGATGGCAACCGGGCGTTGAACGCCAAATTGGGCTTAAAAACGACCTTTGGCAAAGCCTTTTCTAAGACTGAAATCGAATTGTTACAATCGATTCCCAATCAAAGTATCATAAAAGGAGATTCGAAATACCGGAGTATTGCTGCCGCTTCAGTACTGGCAAAAACGTATCGGGATGCCTATATGAATTGCATTCACGAAGAATTCCCCATGTACAATTGGAAACAGAACAAAGGCTATCCCACCCATGAACATCGGGAAGCCATCCGAAAATATGGCGTTACAAAATATCACAGAATGAGTTTTAGATTATTGCCTGAGAAAGATTTATTTGATCTTTGATTGCAGATTAACGATTTTTGATTGCAGATTTACAAAAAATCAGGGAAAATCCGTTTTTGTCATCCTGAGCTTGACGAAGGACGTGTCATCTGCCTGTCGGCAGACAGGTCTGTGGTCCATTATAAAGTCACAATCTCCGCTTGAAACAATTGTGCAATATGGTTCAATATTTTCTCTTTGACTTCGGCTTCATTTACTTTTTCGTCTCCCAATTCTACGTTTAAAGAAGTGG
>CANHNG010000014.1 GCA_947461915.1 Flavobacteriaceae bacterium | reverse complement strand
TTCCTTTTCACTAACAAATATTTATTCGTAATTTTTGCCGCTCCAAGATTTTGGGTTTGATCGTTTTATTTGAGGCTTTTGTTTCAATTTACTATTAAAAATAAATGAAAATAGAATTTTCATGACAAGACAGTCATAACTAAAAAAACCATCCCGAGCAAGGAATGGTTTTTCTAACTAATTAACTACAAAAACTCAATTATTATTTTTTAAACAAAGTAGGTTAAGTTTTTTAAAGTAGATTGTGGGGCAAACTCTTTTAAATTACTATCAACATTAATTTCCTTTATTTCTTGATTCAAAGATACATTGATTGTCGTTTAAAAAACAAATAAAATCGATTAAATACACAAATTTTTAATAAAAATAATATTTTTCTTATATTTTAAAAAGTATCAAGGAGATAATCGTTCTATCTTCCAAGTATAATCCTCTTGAAAATGATATCTAATTCTATCGTGCAATCTATTGGGACGTCCTTGCCAAAATTCAACTTCTATAGGGCGAACCAAAAAACCTCCCCAAAATTTTGGTCTAGGAATATCTTTTCCTTCAAAATCCTTTTCCAATTGTTTTAAACTTTCTTCTAGAATCGTTCTGGATAGGATTACCTCACTTTGATTGGAAACGAGGGCTCCTAATTTGCTTCCGGTTGGCCTAGACTCAAAATAACCGTCCGAAATATTATCTGAAGTTTTCTCGGCAATACCTTTTATTATGACTTGGCGTTCGAGAGAATGCCAATAAAATGAAAGACAGACATTAGGATTATTGGCGATTGCTCTACCCTTTTCCGAATTGTAATTGGTGTAAAAAATGAATCCTTCGTAGGTAAACTGTTTCAACAACAAAACTCTTGATTTTGGAAAACCATCCAATCCAATAGTGGAAACTGTCATCGCATTGACTTCATCCACACCTCCAAAATCTTCTACTTCGTGAAACCACCTATTGAATAAATTGATTGGATCTTCTGGAATAGTAGATTCTAAAAGTTCACTTTTATCATATGATTTTCTATAACTCCCTATGTCTTTCATTTACTTGCAATATATTTATTTTGGAAACAAAATTACTATGTTTTAAAAGATATACCACTTTTTAAAAACAGCTAATTTGGATTAAAACTCAAAACTTTTCCCATCTTCTGCCAAAAGAATATCCGGAAAAATAGTTTCAGCCTGTTCCTTGAAAAGCTCAAGACTTTCATATCGTGTCGAATAATGTCCCAAAACAAGTTGTTTGACATTCGCTTTTAAAGCGATAGTTGCCGCTTCTTTTGCTGTAGAATGCATCGTTTTACCTGCCAAGGATTCCTCTGAATCCAAAAAGGTCGATTCGTGATACAAAATATCAACTTCTTTAATTAAAGAAATTATACTTTCGTCATAAGCTGTATCAGAGCAAAAAGCATAACTCAAAGGTGGAATTGGATCAAAAGTCAATTTATGGTTTTCAATAACTCGTCCATCTTCTAATGTGATGTCTTTCCCGTTTTTGATGTTTTGGTAATAACATTTGTCGATTTCATAATTCTGAACAGCGTTCAAATCTAATTTTCGTTCCCTTTTTTTTTCTTGAAACATAAAACCATTGGTATAGATTCTATGTTTTAAAGGGATGGTCTTTACAATAACCTTTTCATCTTCAAAAATAATTTCACTTTCTTTGGATTCTAATTCGTGAAAAAACAACCCGTAATTTGGCCAGGAATTTGACAATCGCAATTGCAAATCAATAATTTCCTTAATTCCTTTTGGACCATAAATATGCAAGTCTGATGCTCGATTGAGCAACATGAAAGTTGAAACCAAGCCCACCAGACCAAAAAAATGGTCACCGTGCAAATGCGAAATAAAAATATGATTGATTTTTGAAAATCTAATTTTGTTCTTGCGCAACTGTACTTGAGTCCCCTCACCACAGTCAATCAAAAACAATCTGTTTCTGATTTCTAAAACCTGTGAAGTTGGGTTGGTAAAAGTTCGGGGGGTCGCTGCATAACAGCCTAGGATGGTTAGATTCATTATTTTAGTTGTGGGTTATGAGTCCATGGGTTAAACGTCTAACTCTTAACGCCTGAATATATAATTCTAAAATCCCAAATCGCGCTCAATTTCTTCCATCTCGATGATGTCATGAGCCTCGAGTAATGATCTGACAACAGTGAGTTTATCCGAAATGGCGTTATGATCGAGGTCTGAGGTGGCTATAATAAAAGATTTTTGTGATTTTCGGTGAGTTTTCGAAAGTGACATAAAGGTGTTAATTTCTTTTACTGAAAGATTTTGGTGTAACCTAATGTCAATAATAATGTTATGTTTTTCGAAGCTTTTATATTGATGTGTTACCTTCATGAGAAATGAAACCAAATCTCCTTGCGTGTCTTTTATACAAATAGTATGTCCTTTTTGATCTACTTTCATTGTACTCTATAATTACTGTGTCTTGCTAATTTACAAAGAATATTTATGATATAAAGGGTTGAGTACTCGAAAATCTACTGAATTTTTGAAGCTAATAAATAAATCACTGCCATTCTAATTGCGACTCCATTTTCTACCTGATTCAAAATCACCGATTGTTTGGAGTCGGCAACATCCGATGTAATCTCAACACCTCGATTGATAGGCCCGGGGTGCATAACTATTATTTCCTTGTTTAGGGAATCCAGCAAGGTTTTGTCCAATCCATATTGTTGGGCATATTCCCGTGTGGAAGGGAAAAAGTTCACGTCCATTCTTTCGTTTTGAACCCGCAACATATTGGCTACATCACACCATTCTAGTGCTTTGCGTAGATTGGACTCTACGGTAACTCCAAGTGAATCAATGTGTTTTGGAATAAGCGTTCTCGGACCGCAAACCTTAACTTCAGCTCCTTGCATTTGCAAGGCATAAATATTGGAAAGTGCCACTCTGGAATGCAAAATATCACCCACAATCACCACTTTTTTCCCTGCTACCTCTCCCAATTTTTCTCTTATGGAATAACTGTCCAATAAAGCTTGGGTTGGATGTTCGTGCGCACCATCTCCAGCATTTACAATACTTGCTTTCACGTTTTGAGACAAGAAATGAGCTGCGCCAGGGTTAGAATGTCGCATCACCACCATATCCACTTTCATAGAAAGAATATTATTTACGGTATCAATCAGGGTCTCCCCTTTTTTAACGGACGATTGCGCTGCCGAAAAGCTGATGACATCAGCAGACAACCGTTTTTGAGCTAATTCAAAAGAGAGTTTGGTTCTGGTACTGTTTTCGAAAAAGATGTTGGCAATAGTAATGTCTCGAAGGGAAGGCACTTTTTTTATGGGACGGTTAATGACTTCTTTAAAATGATCGGCAGTTTCAAAAATAAGGTCAATATCTTTCTTGTTGATATATTTTATTCCCAATAAATGATTTACACTTAACTCGCTCATTTTACTCTTATTTATTAATTAAATAAACGGCATCTTCCCCGTCTTGTTCCTTCCAACACACTTTTACTTTTTCATCGTTGATGGCATCCACCTGACGACCACGATAATCGGGTTGAATAGGCAAATGACGGCTAAAACGACGGTCAATAAGCACCAACAATTCAATCTCCGATGGTCTTCCAAAGGATTGAATGGCAGTTAATGCGGATCGGATACTTCTTCCCGTATATAAAACATCGTCAATGAAAACCACTTTTTTATTTTCGACGATAAAATCTATTTGGGTTTTGTTGGCTTCCAATGGCTTGTTGGTTCTACGGAAATCATCCCTGAAGAAAGTGATGTCTAAATAGCCCAATGCAATGTCTGTAATTTTATATTCTTTTTCCAACAAATCTTTTAATCGCTCCGCCAAGAAAGTGCCTCGTGGTTGTATTCCAATTAAAATGGTATCCGAAAAATCAAGATGCTTTTCGATTAACTGACAGGCCAAACGGTGCAGAATGATATTGACTTCCTTTGAAGTGAGCAATATTTTTTGACTCATAATGAAGTGTTGTTTGGGTTGTAAAGATATAATTTTTTTGTTAATCCTAAATTTACTTTTTATTATAAAAAAAACCGTTTCGATTTCGAAACGGTTTAAATATTTTTAAGAATACATTTTCGTCCTTAATTCCTGGACTTTTTCATCATCCAAATAATCATCAAATGTCATATATCTGTCTATTGCTCCCTTTGGAGTTAATTCGATAACTCTGTTGGCTACCGTTTGTGAAAACTCGTGATCGTGCGTGGTGAAAATCACGGAACCCTTAAAGTTTTTCAACGAGTTGTTGAATGCCGTAATCGACTCTAAATCCAAGTGATTTGTAGGCTCATCAAGCATTAAAACGTTGGCACGCTGCATCATCATTCGAGACAACATACAACGTACTTTTTCGCCACCTGATAAAACACGACAGGTTTTCAACGCTTCTTCTCCCGAGAAAATCATTTTCCCCAAGAAACTACGAATATTTACTTCGTCGCGCTCTTCTTCGGTTTTTACCCACTGACGCAACCAGTCTACCAACGAATCATCGCTTTCAAAGAAAGAATGATTTTCTGCCGGTAAATAGGATTGAATAGTGGTTACACCCCAGTCAAAAGTTCCAGAATCCGATTTTTGATTTCCGTTGAGGATTTCGTAGAATGCGGTTGTTGCTCGAGAATCTTTTGAAAAAAGCACAATTTTGTCTCCTTTGGCCATATTCAAATCAACCTCTTTAAATAAAACCTCTCCTTCAATGGAAGCGCTTAAATTTTGCACATTCAAAATCTGATCTCCGGCTTCACGCTCTTGGTCGAAAATGATGGCAGGATAACGTCGACTTGAAGGCTTAATCTCGGAAATGTTTAATTTAGAAATCATCTTTTTACGGGAAGTAGCTTGTTTTGATTTGGCCACATTCGCAGAAAATCGACGAATAAATTCTTCTAATTCTTGTTTCTTTTCTTCAGCTTTTTTGTTTTGTTGCGCGCGCTGTTTGGCCGCTAATTGGCTGGACTCATACCAAAAAGTGTAATTTCCGGAATAGTGATTTATTTTACTGAAATCAATATCCGAAATATGGGTGCAAACCGCATCTAAAAAGTGTCTGTCGTGAGAAACCACGATTACCGTATTTTCATAATTCGCCAAGAAATTTTCCAACCAAGCGATGGTTTCAAAATCCAAATCATTGGTAGGCTCATCCATAATAAGCAAATCTGGATTTCCAAAAAGGGCTTGTGCCAAAAGCACTCTAACCTTCACTTTCCCTTCCAAATCGCCCATCATAGTATAATGATTTTCCTCGGTGATACCCAGATTCGATAGCATCGAAGCCGCATCTGACTCGGCATTCCAGCCATTCAATTCCTCGAATTGCACTTGCAACTCCCCTATTCTATCAGCATTTTCATCGGAATAATCCAAATACAAAGCATCCATTTCGGTTTTAATTTTGTGCAAAACCTTGTTGCCCATCATCACCGTTTCGAGAACGGTATGTTCGTCAAACATGTTGTGATTTTGGTTCAAAACCGACATACGTTTTCCAGGTTCCAAGTGAATGTGTCCTGAAGTGGGATCCATTTCACCCGCTATTATTTTAAGAAAAGTAGATTTTCCAGCTCCGTTAGCACCAATAACGCCGTAAATATTGCCGTTTGTAAAGACCGTATTTACTTCGTCGAACAAAATTCTTTTGCCAAACTGAACTGATAAATTATTGATTGATAACATGAATGTATTTTTATTTTTTGCAAAAGTACAAAAAAATACACGTTTTTATTAACGTGTCAATTTATAACTTGAATCCGCCTTAGAATCCAAAAAGTGTTTTCAGGAGTTAAGGTCTATCTTTTGACAACAAAATAATTGGAGAATACTAATCCCTAGAACTATAAATCCAATAAAAAAGTCGCATTTCAAATTGAAATGCGACTTTTTTATTATATAATTTTAGAAAATAGTTACTTATTCCCTTTTTCGAAATCAGCAACGAACTGAGCCAAACCAATATCAGTCAATGGATGCTTCAACAAGCCATAAATCGCCGAAAGAGGTCCCGTCATCACGTCAGCGCCTATTTTAGCACAATTTACAATATGCATTGTATGACGAACCGAAGCGGCCAGGATTTGCGTTTCATACCCATAATTATCATAAATCAATCGGATTTCTTCAATAAGTGCTAGACCATCGGTTGATACATCGTCTAATCGTCCAATAAAAGGAGAAACATAAGTAGCTCCTGCTTTGGCGGCTAACAAGGCTTGTCCTGCCGAAAACACTAAAGTAACATTCGTTTTTACCCCCCTATCCGAAAAGTATTTGGCAGCCATTACGCCTTCTTTGGTCATTGGCAATTTCACCACAATTTGCTCGTGTAATTCGGCCAATTCTTCACCTTCCTTTATCATTCCGGCGTAGTCTAGCGCATTTACTTCGGCACTCACATCGCCATCAACGCTGTTGCAAATGTCAACATAATGCTTCAAAATATTGTTTTTTCCGGTAATTCCCTCTTTGGCCATCAATGAGGGATTAGTGGTTACGCCATCTAAAACGCCCAATGCTTGCGCTTCCTTAATTTGAGCTAAATTAGCCGTGTCAATAAAAAATTTCATACTGTTTATATATTAATTGTGTGGGTATCTTTTTGCAAAACTACAATTTAAAACGCAACGTTTTTAGCGTATTTACGCACTTTACAACTGGCTGGTGTATCGCTTTTTTTTTGGTTTTATTAATTGGATTCAAAAGTAATTAATTTATTCAAATATCAAAGCCTTCAAGGAAGACATGCCATAAAGAAATATCAAATCATAAATTGAACAAACCTCTTCGGTCTGATTGGCAAAAAAACAACCCTTACCCTCGGTGTTGATAACAATATCCACTGGGATCTGCAGTGATTCGTCTGCATCTGTTTCCCATCTTGGTTGTGCCGGAGCATTGAACCCGAGAATCAGCAGCTGAATGACTTTTGGGTCTATAGTATTTTGTAGGCTCCCAAGACCAGCACGGAATACATACTATACTTTCTACACGCTGATCTGTAATGTTGGGAAAAAAGTTAATCCCAGTTATCTTTTCCACTGCGTCAATCGATACGGCATAGCTTTGCAGGGTTATTGTAGAGGAATGATTGGGCATCAAAAAAGCGATACCTTTAATGCTTGGAGCGGAATAATCTAAGATTACTTTGTAGAAATATTCCGAAACGGCTACGTGGTCTGGACCTATTTTGGGGAGGCCATTCCTTAAAACAGGACCCGTAACAATATAAATTTTTTTGTTTTCCAAAGCCCAGTCGCGGACTTTTTCTTCCAGATTTTTCCAAATCCCCCTATTAAATCCGGGTTCTTGAGGGCTCATATTACTATAATAGAAGGATTCCTGCATGCTTAGCGCAGACCATCCCATATCGGCAGCGGGTGCGAGGTGTCCCCTGTCGTATCCAGAACCTTTATAATCCGCTTGGGAAGCCGAACCAGTTTGCACCGCGGGGTCAACTATAAATTTATTCGTTCGGTTGTATAATTTGATGGTTTCCGTATCGGTCAGTTCATAAGCAACCCAACTCGCTTGTTCCTGCGCTTCGTTGTACAAAAGGGAATAACCCGCGTGATGAATGACTTTGTCTTTGGGTTTGGTTTCGGGGATTTCAAAATGGGCTTTTCCGGTCGTTGGATTAGAAATATGTTTTCCCGAGGAATGACCAGACAATGGCACTTGGGCATGTAAGGAACCTAAAATAATCCAGGACAAAACGAATCCCAACAACTGCTTTTTCATAAAACTAAGGCTAAGAAGTTCCAAAAATAAAAAAAAAGCAGTGTTTTTAAATCCATAAGAGCCCAATATCCCCAAAGGCAAACTAAAATAGACAAATGCCAAAAATCAGCACCCCAAAAAGCAGGTAAACAAGCACAACCACGACAAAAAAATTGAATGCAAATGTGCCATTTATGATTTTCCGAAACCCGGAAGATTGTTTGATACAGCACAAACAACCCTTGGTTCTGGGATTTAGCTTTTTGGTTTTTTGAGTGCTGGGTTACAATTTATAATGCTTCATCAGCATTTTTTCATAGACTTTATCGGGCAAGATTCGCTTGAGAACAATCGAGAATTGCTGCATAAAAATCCCTACTTTATAATGAATTCTTGGGCTTGGGTTTTGGATAATTTGATAAACCGCTTCCGCCATTTCATCGGGATTACTGCCACTATCCACGTGTTCGTCCATCATTTTCAAGGTATTTCCATACGGAATTTCATAAGCGGAACCCTTGATTACCGGTGCATGAAAACGCCCCGAGGCAATATTGGTGGCAAAATCACCTGGAGCCACATTGGTAATCTGAATTCCGAAAGATTTCACTTCCATTCGCAAGGATTCTGTAATTAATTCCAAGGCGCCTTTCGAGGCAGAGTATACACTGCGGTACGGCAAACCCATATAGCCTGCAATTGAGGTAATATTGATAATTAGTCCTGATTTTTGCAAACGCATTTGTGGCAAAGCGGCTCTCATTACTTCAATTGGACCAAAGAAATTGGTTTCGAAATTATTCTTGATTTCCTCCATTGGAATCTCTTCCAGCGGCCCTGTGATTCCAACACCGGCATTATTGATTACAATATCTAGTCTTCCTGAAGTGGCAATGATATTGGCCACGGCTTTATGAATTGAATCAACATTTCTCACATCTAATGTAATTAATGGGAAAACTGAATTCAAAACTCGTTCCGGATTCCTACTGGTTCCATAAACTACAAACCTTCTAAGATGTAAAAATTCGCCAATAGACTTTCCTATTCCCGATGAACCGCCTGTGATTAAAACTACTTTTTCCATTGTATATCAGTTTTGGGTTAAGGGTTATTAGTTATATGATAAGGACATGTATAAATTATTATTCATTCCTGTTCTTAACCTTTAACTCCGAAAGGTTCAAAAATAAAAAATCTTCCTGAAGGAAGACTACTTTTATGTGAAATAAAAAATGGCAAGCGACCTACATCGCACCGCTCAACCACTTACCCTTGCTATGTTCCCATCCTGGGGGATTTTGCAGGAGCTGGTCGTGTAGGACTTGCCAATGCAAATATACGATGTATTTTATATTTTTGCAAGGTCTTTGCGTCTATAAAATAAGGTTGTATATTGCATTATTAAAATTTTAATGTATGAGAAATTATAACTTCCTATCTTTCATTTTATTAGGGATAGCCATGACGGGTTGTGGGGATAAAAAAAACAATGCCACTTCCCTATTTAGTTTTGACGAATCTAAATTTGCAGCACACTATCACTCACAGGAAACTTTGGAATTAGGTATCTTGAACCCAAATTCCAAAGAGATAGACAGTGTCATTTATTATCTAAACGACAAAAAAATTGGTTCAAAAAAAGGGCACGGCAAACTATCATTCCAGTTAAAAGACCAAAAATTGGGATACCAGAATCTGAAAGCATTGGTCTATTTTGAAGGAGAAAGTGTCCAAACTACATCCAGAATTGAATTGGGCTCTAATATAGAACCTAAGTTGCTTAAGTACAAAGTTCTTAACACCTACCCTCATGACATTGCCTCATTTACGGAAGGCTTAGAATTTTATAAAGACACTTTATACGAAAGCATCGGATTGTACAAAAGTTCCAAACTCTTAAAAACAGATTACAAAACCGGAAGAATTTATAAGAGTTTGAAATTGGATGACCGCTATTTTGGTGAAGGAATTACCTTTTTAAACAATAAAATTTATCAACTGACTTGGCAGGAAAAAACGGGTTTCATCTACAATGTCGATACTTGGAAATTAGAAAAAACCTTTACTTATGAAAAGGACATTGAAGGTTGGGGAATGACCAATGATGGAAAATACATTTACCAAACCGACAAAACTGAAAAAATTTGGAAAATGGATCCTGAAACCCAGAAAATGGTGGATTATGTGAATGTATATTCCGGAGATTCCAAAATTCCGAGTATTAATGAGTTGGAATGGATTAACGGAAAAATATATTGTAATGTGTGGCAAAAAGATGCTATTGCAGTAGTAAACCCTAATAGCGGAGCCGTCGAAGGAATTGTTGATATGTCAGGATTAAGAAAATTAATTCAATACCCTAAAGCCGAAGTATTAAATGGAATCGCTTACAATCCTAAAACTAAAACCATTTTTATAACCGGAAAAAACTGGGACAAAATGTTTGAAATCATGGTTTCGGAGTAATTCAAACTATCATCGTGAATATTTTGTATAAAAAAGAGGAACAAAATGCTCCTCTTTTTTTATGGTACTGATTTATTTTTACTTTAGAGTAAAACTTGTTTTAGAAACCAATTCGTCTTTGTCGAAAACATTCACAAAATAAGTTCCCTTGGCAAAATCTTTTCCTGGCAAATCTTCTGATACATCTACGGTTTTGTTAGCATATTTTACATCGGTCACAAAACTATACGTTAATGATTTATCCCCAAAAGTTTCCGTTTTCTTGTCTCCCAAAACATTACTTTTGCTGTCAATTACCTGAACATAATAGTTTTTATCACCTGTTTTGGCAATTTTATTTTCGGCAATAGTAAAGCTGATTTTCAAAACATTTGCTCTACCGGCTCTTTCAGTAGCTATTTGTTTTCCGGAGCTTCTCATTTTATAAGCCGATGTTTTCATATTCAAAACCGTCAACTTAGAGCCTAATTCAACTGTTTTTGATAAATCTTCATTTTTGACCACCAATACCTCATTGGCTTTTTTTGATTCCCCCAATACAACAACAGTACTGTCGCGTTGCGTAGTTAGAGTTGTATTTTGTTTTTTCAAACCTTCATTTTCGGCTAATAAAACTTTCATGTTTCCTTGTAATTTAAGGAACTGTGTTTTGTATTTTGCCAAAGAAGACACATCGCCTTTCGATTTCTTAAGGTCTTCCATGAGATTTACCACTTTCTCCCTTTCTTTGATTAACTCCTCAGACATCGAGGTGTTTTCTGCTATTGCAGCATCATAGGTTGTTTTTAAATCTTCTAAATCTTTCATTACCCCTTCTTTTTCAGAAACGGTTTTTGTCAGTTCAGTTTGCACCCCTTTTGCATCGGATGTGATTTTAAAAATATAAACTAAACTTGCCACTAACAAAATTGCCAAAATAGCAATTATCGTTTTTAAACTTGAACTACTTTGTTGATTTTCCATTTTATAAATATTTTTATACAAATTTAATAATATAATTCGACCTGATAACGAATTCTCAGCAAATATATTATATTTGAACCTTATATATTTTTATGGAAAAGCTGATTCTATTTACCGTTAATGACCTTGCTAAAATTACAAACCATAGAAGAGGGGAAATAAAATTTGGCGAGAAAATGTTGATAATTCCAAAAGAAACAGATCCAATTTCATTTCTAAAAACATGTGAAGCAAAATATGTTTTATTTGGAATACCAGAAGATATAGGTGTAAGGGCTAATTTAGGCAGACCGGGCACTGCGTCAGCTTGGGATAGTGCCATAAAAAGTATTGCCAATATTCAACACAATCGTTTTTGCAAAGGCAGTCAACTCCTTGTTTTAGGAAAACTAGACGTTTGTAAAGAAATGAAAGAAGTTAAAAACTTAGATTTTAATATTATCAACGATCGAAAAAAACTAAGCCAACTGGTCGAAGTCATTGATAAGGAGGTTTCCCATATCATTTTTAATATCATAAAATCCGGAAAAACACCCATTATTATAGGTGGCGGGCATAACAATGCCTACGGAAATATTAAAGGTACGGCTCTTGCCAAGGGCAAACCCATCAATGCCATAAACTTTGATGCCCATTCTGATTTTAGGATTCTGGAAGGACGGCATAGCGGTAATGGTTTTTCTTATGTTTATGAGGAAGGATTTCTAAAAAAGTACTTCATTTTTGGATTGCACGAAAATCATACATCGAAAAGCGTTTTAGATATGATTAAAAAGACCGAAGACCGGTTGAGATACAACACCTATGATAGTATCAAAATTAGAAAAGAAAAGGACTTCAATAATGAGCTTGTTCAAGCAATGAAATTTATTGAAAGTGATGATTTCGGCATCGAAATAGATCTTGATGCAATTCCAGGTATCGCCAGCAGTGCCATGACCTTGAGTGGTTTCTCTATTGAAGAATTGAGGCAATTCATTTCCTATTTTGGCAAAAACAAAAAAGCGGCCTATTTACATATTTGCGAAGGCGCTCCAGACCTAGGAGAAGTGAAAAACAGTCATTTAATTGGAAAACTTATTGGCTATTTAGTTACCGACCTCATAAAATCCAACAACGAAAAGGCAATTCGTTAGTTTGTTATTTTCAGGATACAAATTTCCATTTAAGAGAATTCCTAAGGAAGCAAATTTACAAATCCGCAAATAAATCTATCTTTGCGGCGCTATCCATCAACTTATTAATGGATATTTAATACAAAAAATATGTTATTCGAAGATTTATCACTCTCAAAAAGTATACAAAAAGCCGTATTTGAAGAAGGCTATATTAACCCTACTCCAATTCAAGAACAATCTATCCCACTAGTTTTATCTGGCAGGGATTTAATAGGTTGCGCGCAAACCGGAACGGGAAAAACGGCCGCGTTTGCCATTCCAATCATACACCAATTGCACAGAATTGTTGGTTCCTCAAAAAAAGCCAAAGAAATTAGGGCATTAATAGTGACTCCAACTCGAGAATTAGCCGTTCAAATTGGCCAAAGTTTTGACACTTATGGAAAGTACACTAACCTGACCCAACTCACCATTTTCGGTGGTGTGTCTCAGGTTCCGCAAGTAGATGCTTTACGAAAAGGAGTCGACATACTGGTTGCAACACCGGGGAGATTA
>CANHNG010000013.1 GCA_947461915.1 Flavobacteriaceae bacterium | reverse complement strand
GGAAAAACGTGTAAAACATTTTTTATTTTTTTGGAATAAAAAAAACGGACTAATAGGGCTGTATAAGGGCAAACTAATCTAACTACTTTACTACATTGCCTTGTTATGGTCTGATGTTGCCAGAAAATTTAAAAAGAAAAAAAATTGAATATGTTTGTGTTGAAAAGTGGTTACACCCCTTACACCCCTGTTTCAGATGGCAGATTCCAGATGGCAGATATCAAAAAAAAAGTGAAAATTTATGATTTCCACTTTGGTTAAAATTTACTTTTCTATCTCGGATTTTTTGTTGGTTTCATCCACTTCTTCATAGGAAAACTCTTTTAGAGCATACACTGGACTTCCTTTCCTCATTAGTTTAATGAAATTGTGTTTTTTGAGTGCCTTTCCAATTTTGTTTATTGTTCCATCATTCAAGTTAATTTTTGCTTTTTCAGCTAATTTAGCGCCTATTTGTGAGGCATTTAGAAATAATGTGGCAATTTCTCTATCACAAGGTTCAAACCACGTTAAAAGTAATTCTTCTTCTGGGCTGTGTAGTTGGTATTGTTCGTTATTTTCGGTAATGGATTTGATTTCTTCTTGGTCGAACCAATGTCTAAAACCACTTTTGAAAAGAAACAAAGCTTGTGAAAAAGCTAGATTAATATCTACATCGTGTTGGTATTGGATGCCTTCTAATTCAAAACAAAGAAACCTACGACTTCCTGTACTATCGTTTAGGAACTGTGCGGTGTTGACACTTCCGGCAAACGATGCCCTTCTGGGCATTGTTTCGTTATTATGACCGTAGGCTTTTCTCATTCTGATTTGGGTTTTTGTAATGATTTCTTTGAGTGATCCAATTTCGGAACGGTTTAGGTTTTCGAGCTCGTCCAAGTTGATTAACATACATTCGGAAAGCTGCACCAATGTATCTTTATTGTTGGGGTTGATAGTTCCAGAAAATAGATATTCTTTCAAGGGTTTCGGAACCAGTTTTTCCACCCAGGTTGTTTTTCCTAACCCTTGTTTGCCACTGAAGACAATTACGGTGTGATTGATTACTTTTTCATCGAGAACACAACCGACCATTGCGACCAACCATTTTTTGAAACATTGCTGCCAAAGGTCTTGTTTTGTGGTTGTGATGGTGTTTGCTAATTGTGTGATATAATCTGTCTTTTCATCGTAAGAACGTAAATTGAAAAAGTAATCTTCAAAAGGATTGAAGAGCGGACAAAAATCAGAGTTGAGCAAGTTTCGCAATGAAGAAAGGTTTGTTCTGATTCGTGCTTTTAGACATTCCCGAAGCATTGAATTTTCAATAAAATCATTCATCACATTCCACTTCCTTTTACTGAAATATTGGAACTCTAATTTTCCGGACACTATGTTGTGTCGAAATACATATTTGTTTGATAAAAAGAGTTCTAAACGGTCAATTTGAGTTGGTTTTGGTTTGTCTTCGTCGTCATCGTCAGCTTCGCTTGTTATCGGTTTTTGCCCTTCGACAAGCTCAGGGTGACCTTTCTTTTTAGCCACCCCGTCCTTCGGCCACCCCTCCAAAGGAGGGAAATTTTTTGCGAATTCGTGGATGTTTCCATAGGCGCTGTTGACTGCTTGAGTTACTTCTTTTTCGTCATACCCAAAATCGGTTAGTATATATCCTAGAGCTTCTTGAAGCGATACACCTTTGCGATTTAGGTTACAGGCTAGTTGGTGCACGAATACGTTTCGGCTTCCATTCACGAATTGCACTTTTTTTTCGGTGAATTTTATGCAGTGATTGTAGATGGCTTCGCTGTTGTCAGTTGTCGGTTGTGAGTTTTCGGTTGGAGAAGCTTTGACAAGCTCAGCTTGACAAGATTGCTTGGTTTCACTCGCAAAGACTGAAGCGTTTTCATTTAAGTATAGATTTTCATCCCAGGAATAAAAACATAATCGGGTTATGTCTTTCCCGGATTTATCAATTTCTAGTTTTAGAAGTTTTTCATAATGTGCCTGGACCAAGAGAAAGGTTTCTTTGTGTTCTGCCTTTGGAGATGCAATTTTTACCAATATTTTTAAACCATTTCCAGAAGGGCTGATGAAACTGGCATAGGTAAATTCGGATTGGTTTGCTAAATGGCTGGCTTTTATTAGGTCTTCTTTGCTTAATTTATCAATGTCCAAAATGATGGTGTTGGAATATTCAACCAAGAATTCCATTTTTCTGCCTCCAACAAACTTTCCTGAAGGGGTAAAAGCCGGAAGGGCTTTTTTGGCTTTGTTGTAGGCTTCTTCTTTTTTTTCGGCAAGTGATTTACGCAAGTAAACTATGGCGTGTTTGTATTTTCCGGTGCGTATTTCTTCCAGGATTGCCGGGAGTGATTTGTGTTCAACGACTTCGTTGAAGTTTTTGAATAGGGTTACCATAAGAATTGTTTAAAGTTTAAGGTTTACTTCGTCTGTTCGCCTTCTTGAAGGCTCGGGTAAATTTGTTTTGCCTACCCTACCCGAAGAGTACCCCTCCAAAGGAGGGGAATTTGGTTTGTGTTTACAATCGCAAGCCTCGCAGGTTCCGTTGCAATTACTCATCCTATCTGCTTTTGAAGGCTTTGTTGTAATTCTCTTGCATAAACTTTTCAACATCGGATAACTTGTAGTAGATTTTGCTACCCACTTGGCTAAAGGAAATTTTGCCTTCGTCTCTCCAGGTTTGTGCTGTCCGTTTTGAAACATCTAAAAGTTTTAGGAATTCTACGCTACCCAGATATGTTTCTTGTTTGGGGTTAGCCTTGGCGTTGATTTGGCTTTGAATTGTGTCCAATTTGCTCATTAGTTCCGTGAACTGGTCTTTTGTGAAGATAATTGCTTCCATTTTTAAAAGTTTTAAATGATTAAGGTGCAAATGGAAGAAATAAAAAAAAGTCGCACAGGTATTATTTAGTCTTATGAGACTAAATAGTTTGCTAGACCCTATGAACGTTGGGAAGTTAAAATCTGAATTTTATAAGAAATGAGACTACAGTCTTATTTTGGTATCATTATTCGGGTCTTTATCATTCCTTGTTGGAGATAAATAGGTTCGAATTGTATTAGGAGATAGCTCGTTTCCAAACTCGTCTAAATAGTGGTCACAAATGAATTTTGTGATGTCTTTTATGGAATGATTGATGTATGTTTTGCCGTTTGGTTGGGATGAATACATCATTTGTTTGTACACATCCGTTAAAATATTAATTGGACCATTGATGCGGATTTTAAAAATAGGTGCCTTTTCCAATTTTACATTGTTGAATTTTTCTTGTTGCTCTTTGTCATAGTCAGAACGCATTTTACGAAGTGTTTGTAAATGCTCAATTTGATGGTTGCATTGTTCGTCATACGCTTGTAAAGTTGTATTTATTGAAAATTTATCAGCTTGTTTATAGGCAAAAGCTTCTTGGGTTAAATAAATAAGTTTTTCGGTGAAGTCTGTAAGTGTTTCAATATGATTTTTAACTTCGAAATATGAAAAATAACGGTCATCAGAAATGGCATTAATTAACCTTTTTGGGGTTTTGATTTTAAGGTCTTTTACGGGCGAAGATTGCACGTCCTTTCGTTTGAGTTCAATTAGATTCATTAGTTTGGTAAAACGACACATATTGTGCTTTGAAGCGAATATTTCTTCATTATTGGCAATTAACTTTTCCAATTTGTTTAACCATACGATTGTGTTTTTAACTTGGTCGCATTGATAGTCTATGAAAGCTGGGAAGTCTGATTGTCGAAGCGTGAAAATTTTTTCAATTAGTGCGTTGCAATAATTCTGAAGAGTTATTTTTTCGTCAATAATAATATCAAATACAGGATTTTTGGCCAGTGCTGAAGGCACCGCCACCAATTCTACAAACGGGGCTGTTTGTATATTTTGATCCTGGGAATTCAAATTTTAGTATGTTTTTTTTGGTGATCATTTGGTATTGAAAGGTAATTAAAAGCGGTTTTAAATTTGTTGCTTTTTGGAAGTCCTAGTGTTTTCAACTAGAGTTCGTTTGTCACTCGTTTCGAATGCTTTAAAAATTACTTGTTTTCTCTTTTGTAAAATTATAAATTAAAAAAAATCCTTGTTAAAGGATTTCAAATGAGTTATTAACAACTTTTATTTTTCCTTATTTTACTAGGGTTTTTAGTTACGAAGGTAAAAAAGTTGTTTTTTTACCCTCGTTTGAATTTGGAAGGTAAATTTTACCCTTGTTGTATTTTAGAAAATATAGTTGTCGACTGCTTTGTCCAATTCTTCGCTGATGATTTTGGCATAAATCTGCGTAGTGCTGATTTCTTTGTGATCCATCAGTTTAGAAACGTGCTCAATTCTCATTCCGTTATTTAATGCATTGGTTGCAAAACTATGACGGCTTAGATGAAATGAAAGTGAAAAAGGCAATTTCATTGATGTACCAATTTTTCTCAAATATTTATTACAAAGTACATTTCCGCTTTCGATAATTTTATGTTTGGTTTCATCGTTTTTAAAATACAATTCTTTGTTTTTTACAATCGGGAAAATAAAATCGTCTTCGAGTGCATTTTCTTTTCTGTATTTCGAAAGAATATTTAAGGCAACAGAACCCATTTTAAACTGATGTAAGCGTGAAGTTTTTCGGATTACCTTTTTGATTCTGCTTTCCTCAAGGTTGAAATGTTGATGCTGTAAATCGACTACATCGCTAAAACGCAAGCCGCCAGCATATATTGAAAAAACAAACATATCCCGAGCAATTTCAGAAATAGATCCTGGAGCGAAATTTAAGTTTAATAAAGCTTGTATTTGATCTTTGTTTAAAAAGGAACGAGAGCTGCTATTTCGTGTCAATTTGATTTTACTAAACGGATACATATGAGCCGGAATAATATCCTCTTTAATCGCCTCTTTGAACATAATTGCCAAAATGATTATCTTTTGGCGTTGGGTGGTGTTGGAGTTTTTCTTCACATTACTTAAATCACTAATATAGTCCATTAACACCGAAACAGTAATATCATCGAAATAAACATCTCTAGTTCCTAAATAATCTTCGAATTTTTTAATACTTCCGTAATATGCGCGATGCGAACTTACAGCAAGGTTTCCTTTTATTTTTTCGCATCTTTTGTAGGCATAGTCAAAAAAGTTTGGCACCTCTTTTCCTTTTATGGCTTCCTTTATTTTGTTGACTGATATGGATTTTACTTTGCGTTCCAAATCGGCAACGTGTCCTTCAGCGTCGGCAATCTTTTGAGATAACGAGGCATTCATCCTGGCACTATTAGAATGGTTCTTTTTTACTTTCTGCTTTGTTTCATCCCACTCGCTCTCTTTGAGTTTCACTCCGGCAGTGATAAATTTCGTTTTTCTATCTTTAATAATTCGGATGTACAAAGGGCTGTGTCCTGTTTGGTCAACTTGATGTGTTCTAAGGATTAATTTAATTGAAGCCATAATGTTAGGAATTTAGAAATGTTGCACTATATTTGTAAAGGAATGCAAAGGGGAGAAAGTACCTGAAAATAAGGGTTTTCAATCGGATGCATCGTAATACGAAGGTACAACAATAGGTACAACAAAACAAGTATTTTGTTGCTTTTAGTCGCATTATTTTAAGATGCTAAAAAACACAATGTCAATAAATACAGTACTTTAAGTGCAAATGAGGACTTGGATAAAAAAGGATTTGATAACCGCAAATTCACAAATTAATGATTCAAATCTAATTTGTTAATTTGCTGTAATTATTTTTAATCAGGAATATTACAATTTCCCCTTCAACTCCCTAGCATCAATATCGCTATGGGAAACATCATAAACCGATTTTCCTTCCTTGATTAAAAGCAATTGTGGTGATTGATGATGAACATTGAAACGACTGGCAATTTCATTTGAAATGTCACGATATTCCAATAAATCCAGAAAATAAGCATCTACTTTATCTTCTAAATCAAACTCATTCTCAAATTGTTTTAATGCCATACGACTTACACTGCATCTTGTGCTGTGCTTAAAAATCACAACTAGTTTTTCATTTGAAAGTGTCAGAATTTCATTCAACTGACCTAAATCTTTTAGCGGAATCCAATTGATTTTACTTGTCGAAGAACTCTGGTTTTCTGATTTTCCAAAAATGGAATTAAACACACTCATTTTGTCTTATTTTATGTCATTTTGTCGTTCGTAAAGGACTAATTATCAGTCATTTTTTCGTAACTTTAGTATTGGAACAGCATTTGACGATTTTTTTTCGAAGGTACAACAACTTTAAACTCAATACAAGTATCCATAATTAGCATATTTAACTTTAAAGTAAAAGTAAAATGAACATCAATAAATTCACCATCAAATCACAGGAAGCTATACAACTTTCTCAGCAGTTGGCGCAGAGTTTTGGACAACAACAAATAGAAAACGAACACATTTTCAAGGCTATTTTTGAAGTCGATGAGAATGTGGCTCCTTTCATTTTAAAAAAACTAAATGTAAATGTTCCCTTGTTCCAACAAATATTAGACAGCACCATCCAAAGCTTTCCAAAAGTTTCTGGTGGCGAAATTATGCTATCCAGAATGGCAAACACAACATTAACAGAAGCCGAAATCATTGCAAAAAAAATGAATGACGAATTCGTTTCCATCGAGCATTTATTATTGGCAATTTTTGGTTCCAAAAGCAAGGTTGGACAAATTCTGAAAGACCAAGGTGTAACTGAAAAAGGATTGAAGGCCGCCATTGACGAACTCCGAAAAGGCGAACGAGTAACCTCCGCCTCTGCGGAGGAAACCTACAATTCCTTGAACAAATACGCCAAAAACCTCAACGAATTAGCGAAAACCGGCAAACTCGATCCCGTTATTGGTCGTGATGAAGAAATCCGTCGGGTCTTGCAAATTTTGACACGTCGAACCAAAAATAACCCGATGTTAGTGGGCGAACCAGGAGTAGGTAAAACCGCAATTGCCGAAGGTTTAGCACATCGAATTGTCGATGGAGACGTTCCTGAAAACCTGAAAGACAAAATCGTTTTTTCATTGGATATGGGAGCCCTGATTGCTGGTGCCAAATACAAAGGCGAATTCGAGGAACGCCTAAAATCGGTCGTGAAAGAAGTTACGGCTGCCGAAGGTGATATTGTACTTTTCATTGACGAAATCCACACGCTTGTTGGTGCCGGAGGTGGCGAAGGTGCCATGGATGCAGCTAATATCCTGAAACCGGCGTTGGCTCGTGGCGAATTGCGAGCCATTGGTGCAACCACATTGGACGAATATCAAAAATATTTCGAAAAAGACAAAGCACTCGAACGTCGATTCCAAAAAATAATGATTGAGGAACCCGATACCGAAAGTGCCATTTCTATCCTTCGTGGCATCAAGGAAAAATACGAAACGCATCATAAAGTGCAAATCAAAGACGAGGCCATTATTGCGGCTGTCGAATTATCGCAACGCTATATCACTAATCGATTTTTGCCGGATAAAGCCATCGATTTAATGGACGAAGCTGCATCCAAAATTCGTATGGAAATCAATTCGAACCCCGAAGAATTGGACGTTTTGGATCGAAAAATTATGCAATTGGAAATCGAAATTGAAGCTATTAAACGCGAAAAAGACGAAAGCAAACTTAAGAATTTAGGAATGGATTTGGCCAATCTGAAAGACGACCGCAACGAAGTCTTTACCAAATGGAAATCCGAGAAAGATGTGGTCGATAATATCCAAGCCGTAAAAACAGAAATCGAAGACTTTAAATACGAAGCCGAACGTGCCGAAAGAGAAGGTGATTATGGTAAAGTAGCCGAAATTCGTTACGGAAAAATCAAGGAAGCCCAAGAACGATTGGATGCTTTCCAAAAACAATTGGCAGAAGATCAATCCGGGGGAACCTCCTTAATAAAAGAAGAAGTAACCCGCGAAGACATTGCCGAAGTCGTGGCCAAATGGACCGGAATCCCCGTGATGAAAATGCTGCAGGGCGAAAGAGAAAAACTCTTGAAATTGGAAGACGAATTACACAAAAGAGTAGTTGGTCAGGAAGAAGCCATTGAAGCCGTGAGCGATGCCGTGCGTAGAAGTCGTGCGGGCTTGCAGGACATGAAAAAACCGGTGGGAACCTTCCTTTTCCTGGGTACCACAGGAGTTGGAAAAACCGAATTGGCAAAAGCATTGGCAGAATATTTATTCGACGATGAAAATGCCATGACCCGAATTGATATGAGCGAATACCAAGAACGCCACAGTGTAAGCCGTTTGGTTGGTGCGCCTCCGGGATATGTGGGTTATGACGAAGGCGGACAATTGACCGAAGCCGTTAGAAGAAAACCGTATTCAGTAATTCTATTGGATGAAATTGAAAAAGCGCATCCGGATACTTTTAATATCTTGTTGCAGGTCTTGGACGAAGGACGATTGACAGACAACAAAGGACGTTTGGCTGATTTCAAAAATACGATTATCATTATGACTTCGAATATGGGAAGCCAGATCATTCAAGAAAAATTCGATAATCTCAAAGGAAGCATTGAAGCGACTACCGAAGCCGCAAAAACAGAAGTCTTGGGATTATTGAAACAAACCGTTCGTCCCGAATTCATCAATCGTATTGACGAAATCGTAATGTTTACGCCGTTGACCAATGCCAATATCTCTCAAATCGTGGGCTT
Organism: Flavobacteriaceae bacterium; assembly: GCA_947461915.1. Classification (GTDB taxonomy): domain Bacteria; phylum Bacteroidota; class Bacteroidia; order Flavobacteriales; family Flavobacteriaceae; genus Flavobacterium. The sequence continues at coordinate 4,694 of CANHNG010000013.1, read as the reverse complement.
ACAACTGAAATCAGTAACCAAAATGCTGGCACAACAGGGTATTACGATGGACGCCACACCAGAGGCGGTTGCTTATTTATCCGAGAAAGGATTCGATCCCCAATTTGGTGCCCGACCTGTAAAACGAGTAATTCAAAGAGATGTTTTGAACCAATTGTCAAGAGAAATCCTCGCGGGGAAAGTCACTGCGGACAGCATTATTTTGTTGGATTCTTTTAATGGAAAGTTGGTTTTCAGGAATCAAAACGAATTGGTACACTAATCGAATAGAATTATAATTTTATAAAACACTGGTCAAAAAGCCAGTGTTTTTTATTTCAATAAATCAGCTTCAAAGGAGTTAAAACTTTTCTAATCCTCTTTACCCATACTCTTTATAAAAACAACTATTTTTGAATTTTAAATATGATTTACAACAACTATTTTGTTTTTAAATTGCCAACTTCTTATTGTTGCAAAATATTTTAAACACTGATTATGAATAAATTTCAAATTATTTTTATTCTATTAGGTTTTATTTTCGTTAGCTCGTGCAATATTGAAGATAATAAAACAGGAGAGAATATTCGCTTCAGTGTAGATAATAATTATATTTTAAAAAACAATATTCCTTATTTAATAAAGGGCGTGGTCTATGTGCCCGGATATCCTGGCTATTTGCCATGGGAAATTGAAAAATCAACATTATTACCAGCAGAATTAAAATACAACATTTTTACAGATATAGCCAATATCAAAGCAATGGGAGCGAATACCATACGATTTTGGGGAGCTCCAAAATATTGTTACGAAGCGCTGAAAAAAGTTGGAGATCTATATTTTATTCAAACAATATGGATTAAAGGGGATGAAGCTGATTTTCAAAACACTGCATTTAAAGAAACCACTAAGGCATACATCAGGGAAGTAATAGACCGAATTTATGCTGTCTTTGATACTAATTCACCTCCATTAATAGCTTATCTGATTGGAAACGAATTAAGTGAATCGAGTATTTTATCAACTGATGCCAAACATCCGGAGATTAATAAATATATTGGCAATTACATAAAAACAGATTCAAATAGTACGGCAACAGAAGCTTTCATAGCTGAAATGGCAGACTATACAAAATCGTATGAATTCGAAACTTACAATCATGTTTCATTAGTTTCCTACGCCAATGACATTCGCACTGTGGATATTATAGACACTCCTTTTCTTGATTTCATATCACAGAATTGCTATTCTTATGCTGTGCCGTACTACAGACCCAATACTGCTTTAGGCAGTAATTCGGGTACCATTTTTCAAGGGTGGATTGAAGAACTAAAATCAAAGCACCCCAATAAACCACTGCTTATAACTGAAACAGGGTTGAGTGTTTCCCCAAATGCAAACCATATTGGCTCCCCTAACTTTGGCTATGGTGGAAACACAGAATTGGAACAAACGATAGGTTTACTTCAAAACATCAATGACATCAATACTTCAGCTTTGCCAACTGCCGGAGTTTGTATCCATGAATATTTGGATGCTTGGTGGAAATTCGAATTGGAGGATTCTTACTCCCAAGACCCAAATGATATTGAAGAATGGTTTGGTATTGTCAAACTAATCAATACTAATGGTTCGTATACCATCGAATTTCGCAATTCCTATAATGCAATTAAAAATACTTGGAAGTTAAAGTAAAATATTGAAAATAAAATTTAAGCAATAACGCTTCTTACTGCAGAAAGAAAATATTTCAATTTCGAATGCCACTTTCTATTATTCAAAAATCTATAGCAAAAACGTTCTAACTTTTCTAATCCTCTTTACCCCTACTCTTTATAAAAATAACTATTTTTGTACTCTAAATTTTGCCATATGCCAAAGAAGAAATACAAAATAGCGGTTATTCAATTGAATCTGAATGATGTTGCCGAAAACAACCTTAAAAAATGTTTGAGTTGGGTTCGAGATGCTGCTAGTAAAGGTGCCGAAGTGATTTCGTTACCGGAATTGTACAACAGCCACTATTTTTGTCAAAGTGAAGATGTTGCAAATTTTGAATTAGCTGAACCTTTGTATAGCACTTCGTTTATTGCTTTTAGCGCTTTGGCAAAAGAATTGGGAATCGTTATCATTGTTCCTTTCTTCGAAAAAAGAATGGCAGGAATCTACCACAACAGCGCTTATATCATTGACACTGATGGATCGGAAGCGGGTTTGTACCGCAAAATGCATATTCCTGACGATCCTCACTTTTACGAAAAATTCTATTTTACGCCTGGAGATTTGGGTTTTAAAGCTTTTCCGACCAATAAAGGAAAAATTGGAACACTGATTTGTTGGGATCAATGGTTTCCGGAAGCCGCTCGTTTGATGGCTTTACAAGGTGCAGAAGTGTTGTTTTACCCAACAGCAATTGGTTGGCATCCGATGGAAAAAGAGCAATATGGCGAGAAACAACACGGTGCATGGATGAACGTGATGAAAGGTCACGCTGTGGCGAATGGCGTATATGTTGCCGCCGCAAATAGAATCGGATTGGAGCAATATATCGAGGGAACGGCCGGAATCCAGTTTTGGGGTTCATCTTTTATTGCGGGACCACAAGGCGAAATTTTGGCGCAAGCCTCACACGATAAAGAGGAAATCTTGATAGCAGAAGTAGACTTAGATTTACAAGAAAATGTGCGCCAGAACTGGCCTTTTTTTAGAGACCGAAGAATTGATGCTTTTGGTGATATTACAAAAAGAGCCATCGACTAATTATGGGTACTGCAAACAACAGAAGATTTCCCGCCGAATGGGAAAAACAACAAGGTATTTTGCTTTGTTTTCCGCACAATGGCAAAGATTGGCCAGGGAAATACGAAGCCATTCAATGGGCTTTTGTCGAATTTATAAAAAAAGTGGCTGCTTTTGAAAGTGTTTTTTTGATTGTTGCTGATGAATATTTAAAAGCAAAAGTTTTAGAAATGCTGGAAACAGCCGCTGTTCAAATGAGCAATGTTTCTTTCCTAATTTATAAAACCAACAGAAGCTGGATGCGAGATTCGGGTCCAATTATCGTTAAAAACGGAGTCAAAAGAGAGGCGTTGAATTTCAATTTTAATGGTTGGGCAAAATATAAAAACATCAATTTAGACAAACAGATTCCTGCGAAAGTGGGTAAATTTCTAAATGTTCCGGTAAGCCAAGTTTTATTCAATGGAAAACCCGTAATTGTGGAAGGTGGTGCGATTGACAGCAATGGAAAGGGAACTTTATTGACTTCAGAAGAATGTTTGTTGCATCCCGATATTCAGGTTCGGAATCCTCGTTTTACCAAAGCAGATTACGAGGCCGTTTTTAAAGAATATTTGGGAATTACGAATGTGATTTGGTTGGGCGACGGAATCGAAGGGGACGACACACACGGGCATATTGACGATTTATGCCGATTCGTGAATGAAGATACCATTGTAACCATTGTAGAATCAAATCCAAAAGACAACAATTACAAACGGTTGCAAGATAACTTAAAACGATTGCAAAACGCCAAACTAGAAAATGGAAAATCTCCAAAAATAATTCAATTACCAATGCCTAAACGCATCGATTTCGATGGCGTTCGATTACCTGCCAGTTATGCTAATTTTTTGATTTTGAATAATTGTGTTTTGGTTCCAACCTTCAACGATTACAACGACAGAATTGCATTGAACATAATTGCTGATTGTTTTCCGGACCGAGAAATAATAGGAATCAGTGCCATAGATTTGATTTGGGGTTTTGGAACCTTGCATTGTTTGAGCCAACAAATTCCAGAATAAAAAAAAACACCAACATAATTGCCGGTGTTTACTATCTGTTGATCAAATGGATTATTTCTCTCTCGCAAACGGAATTTTTTGTCCATCGCTCAAAATCATATTAAATCCGTTTTTAGTTTCATAAAATTCAAATTTAAGTCCAGCTTCTTTCGATTCAAAAGTGTCTTTTGCAATAGATTCCACTTTAAACTTAGGATAATCCGTTATTTCAACATTGATGATTCCTCGTTTTTTTGTGAAAATTATTTTTATTGGAGCATTACTATTGGAAAAAGTACCTAAATAGCCATCCAAATTTACGTCTTTTTCAATAATCCCTGTGGCTGAAGTCCAACTGTTGTTGCTTTCGTTACTATCCGGAAACACATGGTCTGGATCGAGAGTAATGCTTTCAATTTCCTCGGTAGAATCATATTTAAAAGTCCAATCCACATTTCTTTGCCAAATTTCGACAGGTAATTTGACACGGTTCACTTTTCCGCTTTTGGTTTTTACCTCTAAAATTACAGGCATTACCATTTTTTCGTAATTCTCGATGGTAATATAAACTCCTAATTTTGGATCATTATCCACATATTTTATAGAATTAACGCCTTGGTCTAAACGCCAATTATTGACAAACAAACCTCTCCAGAACCAACTTAAATCTTCCCCTGAAACATTTTCGATAGTTCTGAAAAAATCGTCCGGTTGAGGATGTTTGTATGCCCAACGTTCGATATAAGTACAAAAGGCCAAATCAAATCGCTCAGGGCCTAGTATTTGCTCCCGCAACAGTATCAAACCCGAACTTGGTTTAAAATACAATAAAGTGCCCATATTAGCCTCTTTCATATTATCAGGCGAACTCATAACCGGTTCTAAAGTTTTTTTTGTGAATTTTTTTGCGTTTTTATGCATGTCCATAGC
>CANHNG010000012.1 GCA_947461915.1 Flavobacteriaceae bacterium | reverse complement strand
TTTGAATCTGTGGCCCTTTTGAAGGAACAATTGGAAAAAGACAAAAAAACAGCGCTTTACTTTCTAAAAAAGTAAAAAATCACTAAAATTATTTTCCTTTTTTTCTTTAAAAACAACATTTTTTGTGTAAATTTGATTGTATTGTGCTGTTTTTCATGAAGTTGCCATTTTAAAAAAGTTATGTAATATTGCCACTTAAACCTAATTTGTTGCAAGCAAATACCAATAAGTAAAAGTGATATGCTATAAACCGCTAACCTATAAATTTTACCTATATGAAACTACCGAAAGAATTAATAAACGGATTTATTATTTTTATAGCAATTGGGGCTTATTTCATAATAATGGAGTTTTTAGGGGTTGCCGATCTTTATTTTTTAAGATTATTTAACATCTTATTCGTACTTTACGGAACGCAAAAAACGCTAAAAACTAATTTCAACGAAGGCAACACCGTATTAGCTTCCAATGCCTCATCTGCCTTAAAGACTTCACTTACGGGCGTATTTTTGAGTATATTGGGTTTAATTGCATACAGTTATTTTAAAGGAGGAGAAGCCTATATTAAATCTTTATCCAAAAGTTTTCTGTTTGGAGGAAATCCTTCCGTAATGAACTATTCCATTTCGCTATTGTTTGAAGGAATTGTATCAGCAGTAATCGTTACCTTTATTCTGATGTTATATTGGGACACTCGCTATCACACAGACAAACATAAAGCTTAAATTCAAAACTCATTCCTTTTAAAAAAAGAATTAGATAGAGTCTGGGGATTTGAAACACAAATCTTCCAATAAATATACTTATTAGAACGCACTTCCGATTGACTGTTTTTTATTTTTAAGTGCTAAAATCTAGATCCCCACTTTTTTTATTTGAAAAACCTTCGTCTAAATTTAGGATTCTTTTGGTAATATGATGTAATAAATTCATCATTCAAGAGATGGACTTTTTGTTTTTCAATCGGATTCCATTGCTACTTCAGAACAATTTGACTACTTTTGAGCCATTAAAAATCACATCGATGAGCATCACAAAACACAATTGGACGACCCCCGAAATTATTGCCATCTACAACAAACCCATGATGGACCTGCTTTTTGAAGCAGCCTCTATTCATAGAGAACACCATGATCCGAATGTGGTTCAGGTTTCGACCTTGTTGTCCATCAAAACAGGCGGATGCCCTGAAGACTGTGGCTATTGTCCGCAAGCAGCGCGATACCATACTGAAATTGAAGGCAACGATTTGATGACCGTGAGCCAGGTAAAAGCGCAGGCTTTACGTGCTAAATCAAGTGGTTCTTCCCGTGTGTGTATGGGGGCGGCCTGGCGAAATGTAAAGGATGGAGCCGAGTTTGACCAAGTTCTTGAAATGGTGCGCACCATCAACAAACTAGACATGGAAGTGTGCTGTACCCTGGGAATGATTACCGAAAACCAAGCCCAACGTCTGGCCGAAGCCGGTTTGTATGCCTACAATCACAATTTAGACACCTCAGAAGAGTATTATAAAGAAGTCATCTCTACCCGTGGATTTGAAGACCGCCTGCAAACCATAGAAAATGTCCGCAAAACGAACGTTACCGTTTGTAGTGGGGGCATCATTGGGATGGGCGAAAGTATCGAAGACCGAGCGGGCATGTTGGTGGCGCTTTCCACCTTGAATCCACAACCGGAATCAGTGCCCATCAATGCCTTAGTTGCCGTTGAAGGAACCCCGATGGAAGAAGAAAAACCGGTGGAAATCTGGGAAATGATTCGAATGGTGGCCACAACCCGAATTATTATGCCGGAAACCCAAGTGCGGTTGTCCGCAGGAAGAATGAACATGAGCCGCGAAGGGCAGGCAATGTGCTTTTTTGCCGGGGCCAATTCCATATTTGCAGGAGACAAACTATTGACCACCCCTAACCCGGATGTCAATGAGGACATGAAAATGTTTGAAATGTTAGGGTTGAATCCACAAAAGCCTTTTACCAAAGTAAGCCAACCCCAAACAGTCGAGGCGGCAGATTCCCAATTTGCTCCATTAGGCGAAAAACCAAAATGGTCGCGTCCCGGTCATACGATTGAACGGAATCTAGAAGCTTCGACTAAGGGAAAATAATACTTTAAACTCCATAAAAAACCCATTCACATACCGTTGCGAATGGGTTTTTATCTTTAGGAACAACTTCCAGAATGGGAATTGTCTTTATTATACGAATTAGAAATATAAAATAGTTTTTTTGATTATCCTCAACCCAGCCCTCTCCATAGGAGAGGGGGGTAAAGATTGGATAATTTTATAAGTCTAAATGTTATTAATTAACGATTATTTTTTTGCTGCTTTCGCCTTTCGTGGTTTTCACTTTTACAATGTAAATTCCAGAAGGTATATTTTTTATTGGAATCTGGATATTCGTTTGACCACTGTCTTTCACAACCCATTTTTCAATATTCTGCCCTGCCATATTGAACAGCGCCACTGAATTTACTGTGGAATCCATCACCTTGTTTTTGATGATTAGTGTTTTATAATTGTTAGAATAAAAGACCAAAATTCCATCCTCTTTATCCGTATCATCAATACTTAATGTTGTATCAGTATCCGTATACCGAAGGACAAAACGGTCGTTGAAGGTGCCCTTGGCCGTGGTAAACGTATAGTTGCCGTTTTTTAAATTAGAAACGGTGTTGGTCACCTTGTCCTCCAGATACACGGCTTGATTGGCGAGTAATCCATCCACTTCGTCGATGTCAATGGTAAAACTACCCTCAATCGTGGTTTTGAATCCCAACGGAACGGAGTCATTTTGATCGAAGGGCACTGCCCGTCCTTGAATGGTGAAATTCTTCCCTTGGTTGATGCTGTAAAAATCGACATACGCATTCCCATCATAACTTTCCCCATCAAAACGGCTGTCATAACCGTTTGTGGCGTCCGTCACATAACCCACCAATGTCTGCTTGAAAGCGCCCTGGGTGTTAGATAAGTTCAACCATACCCGGTGTTTTTCAATACTGTTGGCCGTTTTTGCTTTGGCGCTGCTGGTCCTGAAAAATTGGGTGTTATCTAATAGAGCTCCCCCAGCACCTACCCGCATGGTATTATTAAAGATAACATTAGCAGTAGCTTTTGCAGTGGCAAAAAACGACTGGCCTGCAGCGATTTTTCCTGTTGGTTTTTTGTTATCGTTAGTTGTTTCAACACTTCCTAAAGAATTATAAAGAGCATAATCATTTGAATTATAGGCATTATTAGTCATTGGATTGTTGTGGGTCCAAAAATAAAGTGTACCTTCTAAAACGGCGCTGTTTTGTTTCAAAAATTCGACTGCATCTAGGGCGGAGGGATAGGGATTTCCTAGAAGACAGTCTCTGCCACCAACACAATCAGTTACTGTAATAATCCCATTATTAGGCACCCCATAAAACTTGGCAGTCCAGGTTCCCCCTACGGTAAATGTGGAAACATTGTTGTTGTAATCCCATCCCGATTGTCCGTTACGGGCACGAGAAATATAGCCTTTTCCGGGAGTCATTGTGTTTGCCTCATAGGTTCGAGCCCAATTATTTGCTGCAGGACTAAAATTGTAAAAAGTATCTGCCCAATTGCTGGCCATCCAAATTTTCCCTATTTTCTGCTCTTTTACCGGTGAGCTCCAATACACAAAATCGTAATTATTGTTTAAAGTAGAAGTCTTGCGTTTGTAAATTATATTTCCAGAATTTATTAAAGGGGTTTCGTTTGTCTGGACCAAACAGGCATCGTTTTCGAAGGTTAAAGAGCCTCCGGAAACAGTTATTCCATTGGTAACTTTTAAAGTATGGCCTGAATTTATAACAACTGCGCCTGAAGTTACTTGACACGAACAAAAGGATAACACGGAATTGGTACTGGAATAATTACCATTGAAAATAACCAAATTGTCACTTGTTGGGTCCCCGGATGGTGACCAATCAGTTCCGTCCCAAGTCTTTGTTAAAGTGTTTATAACTACATTGGCAGAAGCTTCAGAAGTAAGACCACTAATAGATACGGTATAAGTATACGTTCCAGAAGCAAGTCCTATAATAGTGGTGCTTGTGCCTGTGCCTGTTGTTTGGCTTGAATCATCACTTCGTGTAAGGGTCCAAGTTCCTGGTACCGGTAAACCGCTTAAAACCACACTTCCTGTTTGTAGAGCACAAATGGGTTGGGTTATGGTTCCTATTATTGGAGCAGTAACCGTTAACGCTTTAGCAGTAATGTTTCTTGCTGTTAAGCTTGGTTGGGTTAAACTATAGTTTGCAGAATCAGCACCACTTATAGTTGAAGTTGACGTAATAGCAATATTGGTTCCAACTCCTGTTTGTCCAAAAGTTCCTGACTGAGTTAAAGTAACTACATCTGAACCAACAATACCCACTAAAGTACCACCAGTTATAGTTGCCGTATTGGTTCCGTCATATTCTTTATTGGCTGTCGTCGCTCCGGTTACCGTTAATGCTTTGGCAGTTATATTTCTTGCTGTTAAGCTTGGTTGGGTTAAACTATAATTTGCCGAATTAGTTCCACTTATAGTTGATGTTGAGGTAATAGCAATGCTTGTTCCAACTCCTGTTTGTCCAAAAGTTCCTGACTGAGTTAAAATAACTACATCTGAACCAACAATACCCACTAAAGTACCAGCAGTTATAGTTGCTGTATTGTTACCATCATATTCTTTATTGGCTGTCGTCGCTCCGGTTACCGTTAAGGTTGCTTGTGTAATATTCGCAGATAAGGTTGGTTGAGTTAAAGTATAGTTCGCCGCATTAGTTCCGGTAAGAGTGTATCCTGTTGTTGATATGCTAACTGGTGTTCCCACATTCGCACTAGCAAATGTGAACGTTGGCGTGCCAGTCAAGGTTACCACATCAGGTGAAATCACTCCACTCAACGCTGCAGTTCCTGTTGCAGTAGCAGCTGTTGTTCTGTCGTATGCCTTGTTGCTTCCAGTTAATCCTGTAACTGTTAATGCTTTTGTGTTAACTGTCACATCAACTGTGATTGTAATTGAAATATAATTTGTAGCATCTTCCGGCGTGAAAGTAACTGATTGACTTGCTGTTCCAGCATTTGGTGCAGTTGATGATGTGGTGAAAGTAAATGTTCCTGCCACACTTGCTGCTCCGCCACTCAAAGTTGATGATGCCAACGTTTGACCATACGTAATTGCTGAGGCAGTTGGTGCAGTAGTAATAGTTGGAGTAGCCTTAATGGTAAACGGTGTTGCATTTGAACTAGCCGATTGCCAAAACCCATCTGTACTCGCTGCTACTGTAGCAGTAACAGTATAACTTCCCACATTAGTTGGTTGGGTTGGACTTGGTCCATAGGTAGTTCCACTTACCCCTACATAACTGTAAGTATAACTCGTTCCTGTTCCGGTATTAGAACCTGAATTAGGACCTTGAGGACTTCCATTATAATTATATGAACCTACAGATACAGTAACAATTGGAACAGCTGCAGTATTGGTAGCAACTGTGAAATATCCTGAATTCGCATCAAAATAGGTGTTGTTTTTGTAGGTGGCAGTTGTTGCTGTTGTTGATCCCCAGGTGCCATTCAATGTACCTCTTCCACCCAAAGTAAGAGTTGAAATAGGTACCGAAGTAGCGGCAGGCAAATTCACTTTCGCCGTACCGGTAATAGATACGTTACCATTAATGGTGGTTCCTGTATTGATGGTTTTAATCCCTGATCCTGAAAAAATCACATTGTTGTAAGTCATTGTGCTCAATCCGCAACCGCCACAGGTATAAGGAGCCATTGTTTGAGCAGAACCTCCAAACTCAACCGTACCTGTTCCAGGCGTAAATACACCTCCTGCATAAAACTGGAATGGAGTTGCGCCATTTTGTATCGGATTATTAGTACCATTGATAATCAATTTACCACCACTACCCATATCAACAGTCCCCGCCTTTGAATTTGTCCATGATGCTGACAAAGTACCCTCAATTGTCAATACTGAACCACTATTGAATTTCAAAGTAGCCATACCGCCGTTTGCACCATTCGTACCACTATCACTATTGACTGCCATCGATGCACATTCCGCATTAGGGATATCAACTGTTACCATAGATGGTGCTTGAATGATTACGCCATCAGCAAGTGTAGGAACCACGCCTGTAGACCAGGTAGAAGTAGCACTCCAGTTTCCTGAAGCAATACACCTAATAACATTTCCTACAATTATATTTGCTGATACATAGGAAATGGTATAATTTGAGGGAGTAAAGGTACCGGCTGTTGCCGCACTGGGTGTAACAGATCCTGTATAGGTGCCTGGTAATGCTCCACTAGCAGCACCGGTTCCATAAGTAATTGTAACACTACCTACTGTTTCTTGATTCACCAAACCGGTAGCAGAAAAATCAACTGATCCTGTCACAGGAGAAGGCAATGCCGTACCAGTAACTTTGTAGGCATTGTCCGCTTTGATAATCAATGACGCAGTAGTTATATTAGCTGAAGCAGATGGTTGTGTTAAACTATAATTTACAGCTGCTGCACCGCTAATTGTATATCCTATAGTAGTAATACTAATAGCTGTTCCTACAGAAGCACTTGTAAAGGTATAACTTGGCGTACCTCCTAGTGTAACGGTTTGTGATAAAACAATTCCACTAAGAGCAGCTGTTCCTGTTACTGTAGCTGTGGTAGTTCCATCATAAACCTTATTTGATCCTGTTAATCCTGCTATGGTTAATGCTTTGGCTGCGATAGTAAATGCTGTTGCACTTGAACTGGCAGCTGCATAATTTCCATTAGCAGTTACACTTGCAGTAACACTATAAGTGCCCACATTAGTTGGTGCAGTTGCTGTACTTCCTGTAATGCCTGTTCCTGAATACAAATACGTAATGGTTGAAGTTGAACCTGTTGATGTAAAGGATGGTGTTTTTGACGTGCCATCATAAACATAACTGAATGGTGCTGTTCCAGTAACTGTTACTGAGGAAGCAGCAGCAGTAATACTAAATGAAGTGGCAATTGAACTGGCAGCTGCATAGTTGCCATTGGCAGCCACGGTTACCGTTACGGTATAACTTCCCGCATTGGTTGGTCGTGTTGCACTTGCGGTATAAACAGTTGGGCTTACCCCTACATAACTGTAAGTATAAGAAGTTCCTGTTCCCGTGTTGGTTGCGGCATTTGGCCCTTGAGCCGATCCTGAATACGTATAACTTCCAACTGTTACCACTATTGTAGGAGTGGCGACTGTAATATCACCTATAGCCGATCCTGAGGCAAGAGAATAATTGGTCCCAATTCCTCCGTTGGTTCCGTTAGCAAGGGTATAAACAATCGTTGCTGTTTTTCCGGTTTCAACATTGGCATCTGCATACGTACCGGTTGCTGAAACAGTCAATGTTTGTGGACTTACCAAACCGGAAAGTGAACCTGCAGTTATTGTTCCAGAGGCCGTTGTACCATTATATACTTTTGAAGCGATTGTTGGAGTGCCAATGGTCAAAGGCTTAGCTGCTATAGAAAATGCTGTGGCGGTAGAACTGGCTGATTTCCAGAAACCATCAGTACTAGCCGCAACGGTTACCGTTACGGTGTACGTTCCGGCATTTGTTGGCGCTGTTGCACTTGCTGTATAAGTAGTACCTACATAACTATAGGTATAACTTGTTCCAGTACCATTATTACTTGCCGCATTAGGCCCTTGAGCACTGCCACTGTAAGTGTATGTTCCAATTGTGGGAGTAACTGTAGGTGTAGATCTGGTGTCAATACCTACATTGATTTTACCGGAAGTTGCAGAAAAATAGGTTGTATTTATATAAGTTGCAGAGTTAGTGCCTCCCCATGAAATTGCACCTAAAGCTGCTCCATCGACCCCTAAATTATTCAATTTCATAGAGCCTGTAGAATGAGTGAACGTTCCAAGATTAGCTATTACTCCACTGGCAATTGATAAACTATTCGACACAGTTGTAGCAACAGAAAAGGTTTTTGTTCCACTGCCTGATAAAGTCAATTGGTTCACCGTAGGTGGCAATCCTAGAGTAGCTTGATTAGCCGACCCATTGAATTCATAATTTGCTGTGGTAGGAAGGGTAAGAGTAGCTCTACTTCCTACTGCAGCTATTGAACAATTTGTTCCAAAAACCCCATTTTGGTTAGTTGTTTTTATAGTTGCCGATGACCCAATCACAAAACTATTAGATCCAGAGCCAACTGCAGAAGTTACTGTTACTTGGCTAGTTGTTGTAGCACTAAATATAATAATCCCGTTTACAGTTACTGACGTACTACTATTTACTGAACTTGCAGCTACTTTTAATGTACCGTCAACTTGTAAATTACCTGCAAAGGTTGTGGTTGAACCATTAGGAAAAACAGCTGCTTGAGTAGATAGAATTACCCATGTATCAGTAGAACCAGTAAAAACTGTTGCCGCTGTTCCCCCTCCGGCACCTGTAGCATCAGTTTTCCAGCTACCGGCAGTACTAGCAGCTGCAACATTTGCCGTTTGAAGGTAATAAGTCGTCTGTGAAAATGCATTTGCCACAAATAGCAAACTCATGATCATAAATAGTTTTACTGCCTTACTTGAATTGTAAAAAATTGTTTTCATAATAACTTAATTTGAAGGCTATATAAAAATCTAATCTAGTGTTGTATTTAATCATTATCGGTTTCAAAAAAGATAATGAAGGTTATTAGCTTTGTTAATTATATACTAATTTAAAAAATCAAAACTATTGCTTTTTTTGTAACCGCCAAGAAAAAATATCGATAAAGTGCAAAAAAAACAGATAAAGTGCGTTTTTTTCTTAATAAATAAACAAATACTTACAAAAATTTAAAATAAAATCCGATTAAAAGTAGCATCTTACCCGCAAATAAATTTAGGCGACATAAAATCTTAATTTTTTCAATAAAAAAGGAATCCCAAAATTCAAAAATAGGTTCGTTGGGGTTAACTATTTCAAATACAACTTAAAATGCTATAAATAAACAATATAAATCTCGACAAATTTAGGGAATATTAGAGAACGCTAAAATAAAATCGGCAAAAAGCCCCTAAATCCGTTAATTTGCAACACTTGAAGCTAACTCCTGAAAAATTGACCCTATTATGAGACGTTTTTGTAAAGAAAATTTCCTGAACATAGAACGTTTTGTCTGAATTTTTGCCAGAGGCTTTTCCCTAAAATGTTGCTTACAAGAACCTTAAAGTTGTAATAACTAAAATCGGGGTATCAAAGTGAGGCGAGCTAATTTTTCAAATTTGATCTCTAAATGACACTACATTGAAAAGGGAAATGTCTTAAAAAATCGGATTTTTAAGGCTATTGGAGTCCAATGAAAAACGCTTCTGTTTCCGAAAAAACAAGAAGCGTTCAAAAAAATGATTTTTTTGCTTTAAAACAATACCTTTTTAGTGCTGCTTTTTCCGTTTTGCAAAACCGTTTTCACTAATAGTATTTGGTGGCTTGGTAATAGAGTAGTAATCAACAATTCCGTATTGTTCACGGCTCTTTTCTGGTAGCGTTGTTTTCCTGACAAATCAAAGACGAGAACTTTTTCTATCGGCTCAGCGAAAGAATTGATTTTGATTTGTTTGTTTTGGATGGAGACCACAACCTGGTTTGCTGGTTTTTCGACATCAACTGTCCCCAAGGTTTTGCTGGTGTACCGTAGCACAAAACGGTCGTTGAAGGTTCCGGAGGTGGTGGTAAAAGTGTAGCCGCCGCTTTTTAAATCAAAAAGGGTATTGGTCAACTTGTCTTCTAGAAACAGAGCCTGATTCATGAACAAACCGTCCACTTGGTCAATTTTTATGGTAAAACTTCCGGCAATAGAGGTCTTGAATCCCAGGGGCACGGTGTCATTTTCATCGAATGGCACTGCCCGACCTTGAATGGTTAAATTCTTGTCTCGATTGATGCTATAAAAATCAGCATAGGTGTTCCCATTCATGCTTTCTCCATCAAAACGGCTGTCGTAATCGTTTGTAGCGTCCGTTAAATAGCCCACCAAGGTTTGTTTGAAAACCCCTTGTGTGTTTGATAAATTCAACCAAACCCGGTGTTTTTCGATTCTACTGGTCTTTTTATTGTTGCTACTGGTCTTGAAAAACTGAGTATTTTCTATGGGGGCTCCCAAATAACTTAATCGCATGCTATTATTAAAAACAACCTCTTTGGTAGCAATAGCAGTAGCAAAAAAAGCCTGACCCGCGGCAATTTTTCCTGAAGGCACATTTGTAATATAGCCCGTGCTTATGGATGGAGAAGTTGCTGTTCCTCCAACTCCATTATAGGAGGCGTAATCATTTGAATTATAGGCATTATTAATCATTGGGGTGTTGTGGGTCCAAAAATAAATTGTTCCGCCCAAAACCGAGGAGTTTTCTAATAAAAATGCATCGGCATCTATGGCTGAGGGATAGGGATTTCCTATAAGACAGTCTTTGCCAGAAATACAATCTTTTACAGGAATGATACCGTTATTTGGGGATCCATAAAATTTGACCGCCCAGGTGCCACCCACGGTAAATGTGGAAACGACGTTGTTGTAATCCCATCCCGATTGTCCGTTTCGGGCACGAGTTATATAACCTTTTCCAGGAATCATTTTGTCTGCCGCATAGTTTCGAGCCCAATAATTTGTTGCAGGATTAAAATTGTAAAAAGTATCTGCCCAATTGCTTGCCATCCAAATAGTTCCTATTGCCTGATCTTGTACAGGAGACCCCCAATATTCAAAATCGTAATTATTGGCTAAAATAGGAGTCGTGCGTTTATAAATTATATTTCCATAGTTTGCGGCGGTTTCATTAATCTGTACCAAACTGGCATTGTTTTCGAAAGTTAAACTTCCGCCTCCCAAAACACTTATTTCATTAGTGATTTTAAGAGTATGACCTGAGTTTATAACCACTGCACCAGAGTCGACACGGCACGAACAAGCGAATAAGTCGCCTGTTGAATTGTAATCTCCATTAAAAGTGATTGCTTGTGTACTTGTTAGCGTGTTTGCCCAAGAACCAACTCCTGAATCCTTGTTCCAAGTATTTGTTGTCGCATATATTTCCACCTCGGCTGAAGCTACAGAAGTACAACTGCCAATAGATACGACATAAGTATAAAATCCAGAGGCCAGTCCTGGAATAGTGATACTTGTGCCTGTTGCTGTTGTTTGGCGTGAATCACGACTTTGTGTTAGGGTCCAAATTCCTGTTGGCAAACCGCTTAAAACCACACTTCCTGTTGTCACTACACAAGTGGGTTGAGTTGCCACACTCAATATAGGTTGCACAAGCGTTACTGGCTGAACATCTATAGTAGCTATAGTTGCAACCGAAATACAACCACTACTATTTTTAATAATCACATTGCGATTTCCAGCGGCTAATCCTGATTTGATATTACTTGCTTGATGACTAAGCCCATTATCAAAACTATAAGTGTCGGTGGGGCTTTGAATGGTAACAGTAATAGTTCCTGTAGCAAGACTACAAGTAGGCTGTGTTATGACAGTGGCGGGACTAAGCAACATAGGCAGAAAAGTTAGTTTCCTAGTTCGGGAAGCGCTAGTTACATTACAATCGGCCCCAGAAGAATGAAACGTAATATAAACACGGTATTCCGCAGATTCTGTTGGACTCCCGTTAATTATGTTCAATGTAGCAGTAGTTGTTCCTGAAAAATGGGGTCCGTCAACTACACTATTCCATACGCCGGAAGTAACCGAACTTTTCCATTGATAGGAAACAACATTAGCGGGATAAGTAGTAGAAACGGTATAAGAATAATTAGTCCCATAACATTGAGTCACCGTTGTTGCCGTTGGAGAAACACCTGTTATTTCGTTTACGGAAAGTGTTGCAACACTAGAGTTAACACTGCAATTCCCATTTGAAACAACAATTTGATATTGTGTGCCATTAAGCGAAAGAGAACTCCCTACACTTTGAAGTCTAATTTTATCAGGAGTGGGGTAACTAACGTTAGCCTCACTTGGAATGGCGCTAAAACTAGCCTCTGCAGGCAATTTTCGTTGCCACACATAAGTCAGGCCTACCCCTGAAGCAACAACATTAAAACTAACAATATTTGCTTGACAATCTAACTGGTTAATAGGTTGAGCTGTGATTGTTGGGAATGCATTTACTGTTATTGTGTAGGTTGCTGTTGCAGTTTGTGGATCATAAGTAGTATTGCTGGTTACCGTCATGGTTAAAGTTACGGTATTTCCAACATCGCCTGCCGCTGGAGTATAAGTAGGCGTTAGTGTTGTAGCCCCAGATGTTATTGATCCTGCCCCATTTTCTGTCCAGAGTATGTTTCCATTGGTTGCTGTAGCCCCACTTATGGTAGCGGTGGTATTGGCACATATGGATTGGCTACCACCTGCAGTGGCTGTTGGCAATTCCTGTACCACTACTACTGAAGCTACAGAAGCGTCTTTTTGATAACTACTAGCATTAGTTAATTCAACGGATGACCCTGACTCAGAAGCTAACGTAACTGAACCGCCTCCAGTATGTATTGCGCCATTATACGTTATTGTTATTGGGGTATTTGTAATCCCAGAGCCCGGATTGCTGACAACTGGATCTAATAATGCCGGCACACCGCCAGAAAACCAAGTGCTGGCTGAATTCCAAGTGGTGCTTCCGGTACTTGTTCGAGTGATTTGCGCACTTACAAAATTCACAAACAAACCAACGAATAAAACCATCAATAACAAACAAATGTTTCTTGATCGCTTTAATGAAAGTGTGGTAGCATATAATGAAGATAGGTAGGATTCATTTACCCCAGTTTTTGCTTTTTGAAATAAGGAACAGGCATTCCTAGTTGCATATATTGCAGTTCCTATAAGGATGAATATATTAAAAAGTAAGATAGAAAGAATAGTGCGCTTTTTTTGAACTTTGGCATTTATACTTTGGATGCGATGAAAATTTTTCATGACGTTGATTTTTTAATTTCTGATTCTTTAAAAAAGACATGTTTGCAAAATCTAAAAAGTAAATAGCTAAAGGTGGGGAGTTCTAATTTAATACATAGTGCTGTAAATCAGTATCTTACTTACATACAAGTTAAAAAATATCTAAAAAAAACATGAAATAAATCGGCGAAATACCTATAAATCTGTTAAATTGCGGTTATTTTATATTTAAAAAAAATAAGCTCTATTTAAAAAAAATGAAGATGATGAAACCCGTTTCTTCCCTAAAAGAAGCCACCCAGAAGATAGAATATTTTTGTTCCTATCAAGAACGTTGTCACGAGGAAGTGGCGGTCAAGTTGCGCACCATGAAGATGGATCCGGAAGAAATTGATAGCCTAATGGTGCATCTCATCTCTTCCAATTTCCTGAACGAAGAGCGTTTTGCCTGCAGTTTTGCCAGAGGAAAACACCGTATCAAACATTGGGGAAAAATTAGGATTACCAACGAGCTGAAGTTTAAAAAAATAACGCAATCCCTTATCAATAAAGCGCTACAAGAAATCACTCCCGAAGAATATCTGGACACTTTTCATGCATTGGCCGAAAGGCATTGGGCCTCCATCGGCGAGACGAATGCATTAAAAAAACAGAAAAAGTTTTGTGATTATATGCTTCGCCGTGGTTTTGAGAGTAATTTGGTGTATGATAAAGTGAAAGCATTGGCAATTAGTGACCAGTAATCAGTCCCCGTTTGTCATTCCGAAGGAATCTCAAATTATATAAAGTAAATAAACCACAATGTGTGAGACGCTTACAGCGTGACAAACTGGATGGGAAAACAATTACCAAAATAAGTTGAAAAACAATCCGTGCAAATCCGTTCAATCCGTTCGAACCTGCCTGTCGGCAGACAGGTCTGTGGGCTACTTTTAAAAGAAACTATATTCTCAAAAGCACACTCACGGCATTACCCCCAAAACCGACGGCATTAACCAAAACTTTACGAATTTGTTTTCTTGGGTTTTGCTCAGGGGCAAAAGGAATGCCAATAAACTCTTGATGCTGCAGCATTAAAATCGCCATTTCGATACTCAAAATTCCCGATGCCCCAAAGGTGTGCCCGATTTTCCATTTGTTGGTGGTGAGCATTGGCAAGGTGGAAGTAAACACTTTCTGAATCGCTTTGTATTCGGTTAAATCCCCGGCTTTGGTTCCGGGAGCGTGCATCACAATAACATCCACTTCGGATAAATCGGTATCTTGCAACGCCATTTTCATCGATTTCTGGAAACAGCTCGCTTC
>CANHNG010000011.1 GCA_947461915.1 Flavobacteriaceae bacterium | reverse complement strand
TTTATTTCTAAATTATCATGTAAACCAGTCCCAAAAGACAATGTATGTTTGCGAGTAGAAAAACTACCTAACGTATTGGCAATTTCAGCATACGCTTTTTCCTGAAAGAATTTGGTTTGCATATTTAAACTAGCACCAAAGGCACCTGCTCCACTAGTAGAAGTCCCTACTCCTCTTTGCAATTGAATATTTTCTAATGAGGAAGCAAAATCGGGCAAGTTTACAAAAAAAGTACCTTGACTTTCACTGTCGTTAAATGGAATCCCATTTAAGGTTACATTAATTCGAGACCCATCCGATCCACGAACACGCATATAGGTATAGCCAACGCCATTACCCGCATCAGTCGTCGTAACTATTGATGGCAAATAATTTAATAAAACTGGAATGTCTTGTCCTAAATTACGGGGCGAAATCTCTTCTTTAGAAATATTAGTAAATGTAATTGGGTTTTTACCCTTTGCTCTTACACTAGACACTATAATCTCTTTCAGTTCAGCAATTTTAAGAGTGTCTTTTGGTTTCCCTTGTGAAAAAGAGAGTGAAGAAAATAGTAGAAAGAGGCAAGTTGCTAAAAATTTGCTTCCGTTTTGGCTCTTGGCCCTTGGCTCTTGGCCATTTTTGTAAAATAAAGTGTTCATCCGTAAAAAGTTTTACGAATAAAAGGGGGAATTATTCTTTTGTTAAATTAAAAAATGATTTGTTGAGATTTTCAGAATGACGTGCACTTCATCTTTGAATCTATTTCCCTTAACAGCATTACCTGTTCAGGTTCGTTGGGTATAATCTCAGCTCGTTATTTAGAGCACCCCTTTGAGACGGGGCAAAGATATATTTTTTGTTTGAAGTTCCAACTTTAAAATTTAAAGTTTTTAAACCGCTAAAAATCAGGTTTTCTGCGGGATTTTTTAATTTCTGACACATTCTTTTTGTCTTTGATTCGTTTTCGAATGACCGATTTAGGGATTTTTGTGGCTTTCCTGATTTTTGGAATATGAAGTCCTACAGTTAATATATCCAAAAAACGTTTGGTGACAATCGCTTTGTTTTTGAGTTGGCTTCGGTCCTCGTCGCAATTTAAAATCAAAACAAAATCCGATGTTAATCTCGATGACAGTTTTGTTTCCAATCTCATTTTTTCCTCTTCTGACAAGGCTTGAGAATTTTTCAAGTCGAAAGACAAAACAACCTTCGAAGAAACTTTATTCACGTTCTGCCCTCCTGCCCCACTACTTCGGACAGCTTTGAACTGTAATTCGGATTTGATTTTTAAGGGTTCCAAAACTATTGTGGTTGGTGTGCCGGTTTTAATAAATCGTTCACCGTTTTCACCGGATTGAAGGTAATCAAAGGCACTTCAACAAAAACAGTTATCCATTTTGCCATCGCTCCATTCCATAAACCTGGCAATTCATACCCTTTTAAAGGCGCGCCATCTTTATTTTTTTCTACAATAAAACCGCTGTTGTGATCTACAAATTGAGCTAAATCGAATTTTTCATTTCTATGGCTCCTTAGGCAGCAAACTAAATCCACTGGATTGAAATGAGTAGCATCCGCAAGAATTTTGGCTTGATTGACATTCGTTAAATCCACTTGCGAAGTTTCTACAATTTGGAGTGAAACGTTGCCTTTTGAATCCTGAACCCAAAATGGCCCGCCCCCGGGGTCTCCTTCGTTTTTAACCATTCCACAAACACGAATCGGTCGATCTAAAATATTTTTTATATAATTGATTTTATTCTCTAAGGTATACTTCTGGAAATCCTCTAATGGTTCAATATTCAATTTGTTTTTAGCAAAAGCCTTAATTTCATCCAAGTCCTCTTCGTTTGAATTTTCAATTTCATTCAAATAGTTGAAAATTTGTTGCTGCAATTCCAGCAAAATTCCAGCCAATGCTTTTTTATAGAATGCGATACTTTCGAGATTATTTTGAATGACATTGTCAATGTTTTTTATGAAAACAACATCAGCATCCAAATGATTTAGATTCTCGATTAAAGCACCATGCCCTCCTGGTCTAAAAACCAATTTGCCCATTTCATCCCGGATTGGATTATTATTCAAATCAACAGCAATGGTATCTGTGCTTTTGTTTTGGTAAGAATAGCTAGTTTTTATAGTGATTCCTGATTCTTTTTCTACTTTACTCTTCACATTATTCTCTTTGTTTTCAAACAAAGTTTGGTGTGTTTCAGTAACCGTAAAATGCAAGTAGGAAATGCCATTCGAACTGGAATAATGAATACATTCTTTTAAATGTTCTTCGATTGGAGTTGTAAAATGATTGCTGTATTTGTGAAAAGGAAGAATTGCTTTAGGCTTATTAGCAAAATCAAAGTACTCTGATGAAAGGATCATTTTTATAAAATTAAAATTTTTATGATCACTTTCCAAATTATCAAAATTTGGAAATATTTCCTTCAATTTAGAATCCACTTCTTTAAAAAAAGGCAATTTTTCGAGACCAACAATGAAAATCAAAAGTTCATTATCTTTTTTCCTATTGACATAAGCGTTTATGCTCTCGTTTTCAACATCGAAATCATTCAGAAATTCACTCAAAAATTTAAACATTCTGCTAGCGGCTCCAGAAGCCGGAACGAATTTAACTAATTTAAAATTGGATTTATTGGCATCAAAAAAATCGGCCTTTTGTTGAAAATCATTTTCCGACAGCTTCAAAATTCCATTTGAAACTGTTGCAGGCTCGACTAAAAAAGTTTTCGCAATTCCATTTTTAAAAAAATCTAATTGATTTTGTATGTTTTGCAAGAGAATACCATGTTCCTGAATCTGAGCAAAATCAAGAGGAGTAAATCCCATTTCTATCGCTTTTTGCAAATCATTTACAATAGCATTCGTATTATCTAATCTTACGTTTTTATCTCCTGAAATCATGACAAAAGGTTTGTTTTTGAATTAAGTCGGCTTAAGTTTTTCTTCCATTCTCGATAAGCTGAAATGGCTAAAATTGTGAAAATTAGATACTGCAAAGATAACATTCCTAGTCCGCGATACGCATATAATGGGGTAACAATTATATCACCTAAGATCCAAAGCGTCCAATTTTCAATTTTTTTCTTGGCCATATACCACATTCCGGTAAAAAATATTCCTGATGCAAAAATATCAATATAATTATCTTTTCGTATTTCATAATCGAAGAAATTATATATCCCGAAAACCACAAAAATGGTAACAAAGAACAATCCAATTCCTATTATTTTTTCTCTATCATTGGTTCTTTTAATTGCAATATTGTCTGAATCAGCTCCTGTTCGAGCCCAATTATACCAGCCATAAATACTCATGACACTAAAATATCCGTTGATCATCATATCCCCAAGATATCCAGAAATGTAAAGCAAATAAGTTGTGATTATTGTGGCAATTAATCCCGAGGGATACACCCAAATATTTTCTTTTTTGGCAAACCAAACGCTCAAAATTCCGAATACAAAAGCGATGAATTCTAATACGATTTGAGTTGTTGAAGCGTCTTTGTAGGCATTAAGAAAAAATTCTATCATAATTTTATTTATTGAAAAAATCAACGTCCTTTTCAAAAGCAGTTCCAATGACAACCAAATCGGCGCCAGAATCAAAGGCATTTTGAATTCCCTGCAAATCTATAATTCCTCCTCCAACAAGTAAAGGTATTTCTATATTTCGGGAAACTTTTTTAATCATTGCTAATGGAACGACCTGTTTTGCGCCACTTCCGGCCTCGAGATAAATAAGTTTGTTGCCCAACATTTCTCCAGCTTGTGCGGTTGCCAATACCAAATCGGGATTGTTTCTGTTCAAAGGTGGTGTTTTACTCACGCGTTCCACGGCAGTTTCTGCTCCGCTTTCGATAAGAATATACCCTGTGGAAATAATTTCGAGTTGAGTTTGTTTTAAAATTGGAGCCGCTTTAACTTGGTGTTCAATCAGGAAATCTGGGTTTCTTCCCGAGATTAAAGACAGGAACAAAATAGCATCCGCTCTGTTTGAAATTTGGGATGGATTTCCAGGAAAAAGAACAATGGGTAAGGCGCAGTTTTGTTTAATCTTTATAATCAATTCGTCTAGAATATTGTTTTCAACGAGGCTTCCGCCAATGAAAATATGTGTGGCTGGCGACTGCTTTATTTTTTCGATTAAAATCTCCACATCATCCAAATCGATTTTGTCGGGATCGAGGAGAACGGCAAGTAGTTTCTCGTTATTGGCTTTTGATTTTAGAATGTTGGGGTAGATATTTGTCATTTTTGGGACACGGATAAAACAGGTTCTCGCAGATTTTTTTAATTTTCGAAAGCGTAAACTAAGGTGAATCCTTCAAACTCTTCAAAATAAATGGAGAATTGTTGTTTCACATTTTCCATTTCGAGTGTGGCGGTTGTTTTTTGGTCTAGGATTTCAAATGAATTTACCCAGATATGGTCTTTAAAACTGATTCCCGGTCCGTTTCGGATTTTGAAAATAGCTTCTTTTGCTCCCCATTTTACTGTTAGTTTTTTGATGTAATCTGGAATATTAGTATCTCCTAAACGGAGCGATTCTTTATTGTTTACAAATTTATCGGCAATACGAATGATCTTATCTCTTTGCATTTCGATGTCGATTCCGACCCTTTGGTCGCTGATTATTAGGGTTGAAAAGCTGTGGGAATGTGAGATAGACACTTCGACAGGCTCAGTATGACAATTATTTGGATTGAGATGTGGTTTCCCAGATTCGTCATACTGTAAATCAAAATCAGAATATCCAGCTACCTGTAGCAATTTGCGAACACTGAGAAAAGCGCGTTGGTGGAATTGCGATTTCATTCCATTTAATCGCTTCAGACTTTTTTCATTTAATTGTACTTCCCGGAATAATTCCTCGTAGGGCTCGGTTATTTTCCATACCAAAATTTGTGATGAAGTGTCAATATAAATACTCTTGTATAGTGGCATTTGGTATTTTTCTGCTTTTCAAAAGATTACGGCATTAAACAATTCATAAATGTTCCCGAATGCTTTTTAAATTATAAAGTTATTACGTAAATTTGCAAAAATTTTACATATTACAAATATACTATAAAATATGAGTACATCTACTATGCCTTATGTGGCTTTCAAAGTAAAAGACATTTCTCTAGCGGCTTGGGGAAGAAAAGAAATTGAACTAGCGGAAGCTGAAATGCCAGGCTTAATGGCGCTTCGTGCCGAATACAAAAACGAACAGCCACTTGCTGGTGCTCGTATTGCCGGATGTTTGCACATGACAATTCAAACTGCGGTTTTGATTGAGACTTTAATTGCTCTTGGTGCTGAAGTGACTTGGAGTTCTTGTAATATTTTCTCCACTCAAGATCAGGCTGCGGCTGCGATTGCTGCTGCGGGAATTCAAGTTTATGCATGGAAAGGGTTGAATGAAGTCGATTTTGACTGGTGTATTGAGCAAACATTGTTCTTTGGCGAAGACAGAAAACCATTAAATATGATTTTAGATGATGGTGGGGATTTGACCAATATGGTTTTTGACCGTTTCCCAGAATTGGTTCCTGGAATCAAAGGATTGTCTGAAGAAACTACCACTGGAGTTCACAGATTATACGAAAGAGTAAAAGCAGGAACATTGCCAATGCCGGCAATCAACGTGAATGACTCGGTTACAAAATCGAAATTTGACAACAAATACGGCTGTAAAGAAAGTGCTGTTGACGCGGTTCGTCGTGCAACTGATTTGATGCTTGCTGCGAAAAGAGTAATCGTTTGTGGTTATGGTGATGTTGGAAAAGGAACTGCGGCTTCTTTTAGAGGTGCCGGATCTATTGTAACAGTTACCGAAATTGACCCAATTTGTGCGCTTCAAGCGGCAATGGATGGTTTCGAAGTTAAAAAATTAGACACGGTTATCGCTACTGCAGATATTATCATCACTACAACTGGAAATAAAGATATTGTTTTGGGTTCTCATTTCGAAAAAATGAAAGACAAAACTATCGTTTGTAACATTGGACATTTTGACAACGAAATTGATATGGCTTGGTTGAACGGAAACCACGGTGCATCAAAAGTGGAGATCAAACCACAAGTGGACAAATATACTATCGCTGGAAATGATATTATCGTTTTGGCAGAAGGTCGTTTGGTAAATCTGGGGTGTGCTACAGGTCACCCGAGTTTTGTGATGAGCAACTCCTTTACCAACCAAACTTTAGCTCAAATCGAATTGTGGAAAAACAGCGCGGCATACAACAATGACGTGTATATGTTACCCAAACATTTGGACGAAAAAGTGGCTTTATTACACTTAGAAAAACTAGGTGTTGAATTGGAAACTCTACGTAAAGACCAAGCAGATTATATTGGCGTTGCAGTTGAAGGACCATTCAAACCGGAATATTACAGATACTAAATGATTTTAGATTGCTGAATAGCGATTTATGACCCGAGCGATAGCGAACTGGCGAAGCATTTCAAATCTATAACCCTTGCAGCAATGTGAGGGTTTTTTAGTTTCACAAAAATAATCCGTTCTATATTTTTTACGTAAATTAGCCTTCACTTAAAATTTTACTCACAAATCGAACTTAGATTATAACACAGCAAATATGAAAGCAAAAAGTATTTTAGAAACCATTGGGAATACACCCGTGGTTCAAATTAACAAGTTGTATGGGAACAGCAAAGAAGTTTGGATTAAATTAGAGAAATCGAATCCAGGAAACAGCATCAAAGACAGAATCGCTTTGGCGATGATTGAAGATGCTGAAAGTAAAGGATTGTTAAATGCCAATAGCGTAATTATCGAACCCACTTCTGGAAATACAGGAATTGGGTTAGCTTTGGTAGCCGCTGTCAAAGGATACAAAGTTGTTCTAGTCATGCCAGAATCTATGAGCGTAGAACGAAGAAAATTAATGGAAATTTATGGCGCTGAATTCGTGCTTACACCTCGCGAAAAAGGAATGAAAGGCGCAATCGAAAAAGCCGCAGAATTAGTCTTGGAAAACCCTAATGCCTGGTCTCCAAAACAGTTTGACAATCCAGCTAATGTTGAAGTTCACGAAAGAACTACCGCCCAAGAAATTCTTGCCGATTTCCCTGATGGATTAGATTATATCATCACTGGAGTTGGAACAGGTGGACATATAACAGGAGTTGCAAAAGTGTTGAAAGCCAAATTCCCTAACTTAAAAGTAATAGCTGTCGAGCCCGAATTGTCTCCTGTGCTAAGCGGCGGGACTCCAGGACCGCACCCATTGCAGGGAATTGGAGCTGGTTTTATTCCTGCTAACTACCATGGTCATTTAATTGACGAGGTAGTACAAGTAAGCAAAGACGATGCTTTTGAATATGCCAGAAAAATTGCCAAAGAAGAAGGAATTCTTGTTGGGATTTCGACAGGTGCATCCTTAGCTGCCGTAGCCAAAAAAATGGAAACGATTCCGGACGGAGCAGTCGTGCTAACGTTTAATTATGATACAGGCGAAAGATATTTGTCTATCGAAGGCTTGTTTTAACGTTAAAATTATATTATTGCAAAGCTTCCAGCCTTTTGAAGGCTGGAAGCTTTTTTTTTAAACAAAAAACCCCGTTTCTTACGAAACGGGGTTTTCTACTAAATTGACAAAATCAATTATGCTTCAACTTCGAATGGAAGGATTGAAACGTATGATTTATTATCTCTTTTCTTTTGGAAGAAAACAACTCCATCTACTCTTGCGTGTAGGGTGTGATCTTTACTAATGTAAACATTTGCACCTGGATTATGTTTTGAACCTCTTTGTCTTACGATGATGTTCCCAGCAATTGCAGCTTGACCACCAAAAATCTTAACGCCTAAACGTTTTGATTCTGATTCTCTACCATTCTTGGAACTACCGACACCTTTCTTGTGAGCCATGACGTATTAGTTTTATGTTGTTATTATTCTTGTGTCTCTTCTTTTTTAGCCTTTGGAGCTTTTTTTACTTTTGGAGCTTCAACTTCTTCAATTGCAACTTCAACAGTTTCTTTTTTGGCAGCGGCTTTTTTAGGAGCTGATACTGAAATACCTTCGATTACAATCTGGGTAAGATACTGACGGTGACCGTTTCTCTTTTTGTATCCTTTTCTTCTTTTCTTTTTGAAAACGATAACTTTATCTCCTTTTAAGTGTTGTAACACTTTGGCTTCTACTGAAGCACCTTCTATAGCTGGGGCGCCTATTGTGATTGTACCGTTGTCGTCTAACAAATAAACTTTGTCGAAAGAAACTTTAGTTCCTTCTTCATTTGTCAAACGGTGAACGTAAACCTTTAGGTCTTTGCTAACTTTAAACTGTTGCCCTGCTATCTCTACGATTGCATACATAACAAATTGTTTTATAAATTTTTAAGGTTGCAAATATACAATTAAATATTTATTGTGCAATTAGTTGCCCTAAAAAAATAATTGATTTGCAATTACTGAGTGTTTTCAATGGTTGCAGACTTATATTGCTTGTCGAAATTGTTAAACTTATAGCCAAAATTAATGAGTATTATTATTGATGACGAAAAATAGGTATTTTTGATGCGCCAATAATTTATTATTTTATTGTCAATTGTGACTAAAATTTATTAATCCTCATGAAAATATCGATAATGATGTTAAGTACGGCGCTTGTGCTAGGAGGAGTTGCTTCAGCCCAAAAAGTAGCTTTCGAAGAATATGATTTAGACAATGGGCTGCATGTCATTTTACATAACGACCCCTCGGCACCGGTGGTGGTAACATCTGTAATGTATCATGTGGGCTCTAAAGACGAAACCCCTGACAGAACTGGTTTTGCACACTTTTTTGAGCACTTGTTATTCGAGGGAACCGAAAACATCAAACGGGGCGAATGGTTTAAAATTGTTTCTTCGAATGGTGGGGTCAATAATGCCAACACCTCGGATGACCGAACCTATTATTACGAGGTATTCCCCTCAAACAACCTCGAATTGGGACTTTGGATGGAATCTGAAAGAATGATGCATCCCGTAATCAACCAAATTGGTGTTGACACCCAAAACGACGTTATAAAAGAAGAAAAAAGGGCAGTTTATGACAATAAGCCTTATGGAAATTATCTTACTGTGGTAAAAGAAAACATGTTCAAGAATCACCCCTATCGCTGGCCAATCATTGGTTCAATGGAACATTTAGACGCTGCAACTTTAGAAGAATTTAAGGCATTCAACAAAAAATTCTACATCCCAAACAATTCCGTTTTAGTGGTTGCCGGTGATTTCGAAAAAAAACAAGCCAAGGAATGGATTCGCAATTACTTCGGCCCCATTAAAAAAGGGGAAGACCTAGTAAAACAAACTTTTGTCGAAGAACCAATTACAGAAACTATAAAAGCCGCTTATCAAGATCCAAATATTCAAATCCCGATGATTTTGGCTTCTTATAGAACCCCTTCCATGAAAACTAGGGATGCTCGAGTATTAGAATTGATTTCCTCCCTATTGAGTGACGGAAAAAGCTCTGTTTTGTATAAAAAAATTGTTGATGACAAGAATATGGCTCTGCAAATTGGCGCATTTACGTATAGCAATGAAGATTATGGCATGTATATTATTTACAGTCTTCCGCTCGGGGAAAACTCAACTGCGAGTATCTTAAAAGAAATTGATGACGAAATTGTAAAGCTACAAACAGAATTGATTTCTGAAAAAGATTATCAAAAATTACAAAACATAATTGACAATCAATTCGTCAACAACAATGCAAATTTGGAGGGACTTGCCGAAAACTTGGCCAAATATTATTTGCTTTATAGGGATGTCAATTTAATAAATACCGAAATTGATCTTTTTCACTCTATTACTCGAGAAGAAATTAGAGAGGTGGCAAAAAGGTATTTAAATCCAAATCAGAGATTGCTTTTGGATTATGTTCCCACAACCGAAAAAGTTGAAAACTAAGACGGTCCCAATCATGAAAAAAACAACGCTACTTTTATTCATTTTGTTCGTAACAGGAATTATGCAAGCACAAGATCGCAAACAACCCCAACCTGGCAATGCGCCAATAGTAAACATCAAAAAACCCCAAAGCTTTGTTATGCCAAATGGCTTGAAAGTGATGGTAGTTGAAAATCACAAACTGCCAAGAGTAAGTTTTAACCTTACCCTAGACAACGCCCCTTATGCAGAAGCAAATAAAAAAGGAGTAGATGAATTGAGCAGTGAATTAATAGGAAACGGGACAAAAAAAATTACAAAGGACGCTTTTAACGAAGAACTTGATTTTTTAGGAGCCAGTATCGGATTTAGTTCCCAAGGGGCCTATGCCAGTTCGCTTTCTAAGTATGCCGGCCGAATACTTAAATTGATGGCCGATGGCGCATTAAATCCCAATTTCACCCAAGAAGAATTTGACAAGGAAAAAGAAAAACTTTTGGATGGGCTTAAAACTCAAGAAAAAAGTGTTCCTGCAATTTCAAATAGAGTTGTTAATGCGTTGACTTTTGGAAGACAACATCCCTCTGGAGAATACATATCCGAGGAAACGTTGAAAAATGTAACACTTGCCGATATTGAAACTAATTATAAAAACTACTTTGTTCCCGAAAACGCCTATTTAGTAATTATTGGGGACATAAAATATAAGAATGTAAAACCTGTTGTGGAAAAACTATTTGGCTCTTGGGAAAAACGAAGCACTCCAAAACTGACTTATGCCGCACCGGAAAACGTACCTTTTACCCAAATTAATTTTGTGGATGTTCCCAATGCGGTTCAGTCAGAAATTTCATTAGTAAACACGGTTCATTTAAAAATGAGTGATCCCGATTTTTTCCCTGCGGTGATAGCAACCTATATACTAGGCGGTGATTTTAATAGCTATTTAAACATGAATTTAAGGGAAAAACACGGTTGGACATATGGGGCAAATGCCATTATTGGCGCCGGAAAATATGTAACAAAATTAAAATCCGCTTCAGCCGTAAGAAGTGCCGTAACAGATAGTGCCGTTGTGGAATTTATCAAGGAAATTAAAAAAATCAGAACAGAGAAAGTAGATGAAACTTCACTTAATAATGTGAAAGCAGGTTTTATTGGACGATTTGTAATGAAAGTTCAACAACCACAATCCGTGGCTCGATATGCCTTAAACATTGAGACGGAGGATCTTCCTAAAGATTTTTACGAGAATTATATCAAAACGATAAATGCTGTAACACCTGAACAAGTACAGCTTGCCGCCAATAAATACTTCCTTATTGACAACACTCGAATTGTGATTGCCGGAAAAGGAGAAGAAGTGATTCCGGGATTAGAAAAGCTAAAAATCCCCATGTTTTATTTTGACAAATACGGCAATCCGGCAGAAAAACCAATTTACAAATAGCTAATACCGAATTTCATACAGCCTAAATTTTCCAATAATGTAGCTCTAAAATGGCAAAGGTAGTTTTTGAAATCTGCGGTCTATTTCTTTGCCGACAAATACACTCCTCCCAAAATTATAAAAGCCCCAAGAAACTGAATTGGCGTTAGGATTTCGTTATCTAAAAGCCCCCAAGAGAAAGCCACAACCGGAATTAAATAGGTTACTGATGTGGCAAAAACAGGTGAAGACATTTGAACCAATTTAAAAAAAATAATATTGGCGATTCCGGTTCCTACAACTCCCAAAATCAATATAAAGAAAACAGATTGCTTTACTTCATCGATTTGTACCACATCAAAAAATCCGGAGAAAAACAAGACGATTAGAGCCGGAAAAAGTAAAATCAAAAAATTTCCGGTGCTAATGCTCAAGGGTGTCAAATCAGAAAGGTATTTCTTGATTAAATTGACATTGATGGCATAACAAACAGAAGCGATTAAAACCAAAAATGCATAATAGTAATTTTGCTCCGGATGATGCATGGCACCATTGAAAATTAGTAGCATACTACCAAGTAAGCCAATTAAAACACCGAAAATCTGATTCCGTCGAAACTGTAATCCAAAGGCCATGGCTCCCAAAACCAAAGTGTTTAAGGGCGTTAAGGAATTCAGGATGGAACTTACAGAACTATCGATTTGGGTTTGTGCAATTGCAAAAAGGTAAGCCGGTATAAAGGTGCCAAACAAGGAAGTCAGCGCAATAAATTTCCATTGATGGTGTGGTATTTTCGCTAAACTTTTGAAGCCAATTAACAGCAAAAAAAAGGATGCAAACACGATTCTCAAAGAACCTAATTGTATGGGTGACAAACCAATTAATCCTTTCTTTATCAAGATAAAAGAACTTCCCCAAATCAAGGAAAGCACAATCAAGTAAACCCATTTCAACTGTTTCGCATCCATAAATATAATTTTGGGTCAAAATTGTAATTATTTTATGGATTACGGATGGTTTTTTCATTAATTTTGCCTTCGATGGCTCGAATAATTAACCCATTTAAATCCAATACTAATGAATTTAGGAAAATCAATATTGACATTTTTGTTCGCAATCCTATTGTTTGCAGGATGTAAAGAAAAAACTACCGGAACCGCTACCACTTCCTCAACAGAAACCAGTGCGCCAAAAGCAAAAAAAGAAATTGCAGCCGCCAATTTACAAAAGGCGAGTTTCACGATAGAAGGAATGACATGCGCCATAGGTTGCGCCAAAACAATACAAGAAGAATTATCAGGACTCGAAGGCGTGCAAACAGCAACTGTAGATTTTGACAAAAAACTGGCAACCGTATCCTTTGACAAAACCAAACAAACTCCCGAAAGTTTAACTAAAATAGTTCAAGCCACCGGTGATGGAAAAACATACATCGTTTCGAACATGAAGTCGTAAAAAATCTATTTGGTTTTTATAAAAAAGCATCCATTTTGGATGCTTTTTTTATTTCCATTTTAAAGTTTCCATCAATCGCTGCATATCATTTCGAACATAACTGGCGGCCGGCATAATGGAATCAAAGTTGGGTTTGGCATAGAAATAAACAGAACCCGTTACAAAATGTTTGATGCTATCGGTAACATAAAACTGAGAATTGGTAGCTGCATTGCCATCCACTTGATAGAACATGCCGTATACTTTTTTGGTGGGATTCAAATAGGGCTGTTCCAATATATCGTCTGCTTTAATGACATGCTCATAAGTCAATTTTTGTGCATCCTTCAGTAAATTAGCTATATTATTATTCACCGGTTTATAGGTCAAATAAATAGTGGCTTTCATTTTTGGGTAGGAAATGGTAAATCCGCAATCCTTTTCGCCATTAATAATGGCTTCCGAATTCATCTCGAATGTAAATGGGCATTGATTTTCAAAATTTACATATCTTGCCTCGGGATAATCCAGTCGCAAATAACTTGACGGTTTAGGCAAAACACTGTCCTTGCAACTAAAGAAAGTAAATAATCCCATTAAAAATACAGCTATCGCAACTTGTTTTTTCAGCATTTATAATTTATTTTATTTAAAAATCCAGGAACATTCCCCTCCTTTGGAGGCGCTAGGGGAGAATTATTCAATGGTAACTTTTATTTGTTTTACCCTTTTTTTGTCCACTGCTTCAATGTTAAACGTACAATTTTCGAATTCAATTTTCTGATCTTTTTTAGGGAAATTTCCTAAAACTTCAAGAATAAATCCTGCTAATGTTTCGGCTTCGCCTTTTTTTATTTCGAACAAATCTTCATCAACATCAGTAACCCTGTAAAAATCCTTAAGGTTTATTTTTCCTTCAAAAAGATAATTTTTATCGTCAATTTTAGAATAATTCACGTTATTGCCATCGAATTCATCGCTAATATCACCTACAATTTCTTCAATAATGTCTTCAAGGGAAACCAATCCCGAAGTCCCTCCATATTCATCGACTACAATGGCAAGATGGCTTTTCATACTTTGAAAATCCTTGAGCAGATTGTCAATTTTTTTATTTTCAGGAACAAAAAACGGCTCTCGTATCAATGTTTTCCAATCAAATTCTTCCTTGTCAATATGCCGGAGTAAATCTTTCACAAACAAAACGCCTTCTATATGGTCTATATTGTCCCGATAAACCGGAATTCTAGAGTACCCCTTTTCAACTATTTTTGAATAAATGGTTTTAAAAGATTCGTCTATTTCCAATGCAAAAATATCCATTCTCGGATTCATAACCTGCTTGGTATCCGTATTCCCAAAAGTTACGATTCCTTCCAATATTTTTTGTTCTTCGGTCGAAGTTTCATCCGTATCTGTAAGTTCAAGTGCCTGCGATAATTGATCTACCGAAAAATTTGTTTTCTGTTTTCCCAATTTATTATGCAGGTAAATAGTGACTTTTCGCATTGGCAAACTTATTGGTGAAAGCAATTTGTCAAGTCCAGCAACCGGATAGGCAATCAACTTGGCAAACTTGATGTTATTTCTGCTGGCGTACACTTTTGGCAAAACCTCTCCAAATAGCAATATTAGAAAAGTAACTAAAATTACTTCAATAATGAATTTTAAAACCGGTGAGGTAATCCCCGAAAAGATATCGTGACCCACGTATGAAAACAAAATCACTACACCTATATT
>CANHNG010000010.1 GCA_947461915.1 Flavobacteriaceae bacterium | reverse complement strand
GGATTTAATTTTCAAAATGACGAAAACTTCTGTTCAAACGGAATTATTGCTCCCGATAGAACGGCACATCCAGCCTTACACGAAGTCAAAAAAGTGTATCAATACATTAAATTCAAGGAATCAAATTTAAAAGAGGGCGAAATTTCTATAAAGAATATTTATGATTTCACGAATCTGAATCAATTTCAATTCACTTATAAATTGATGGAAAATGGAATAGAAATTGCTTCCGGGACTCTGCCAACATTAGAAATTGCTCCGTATGAAACTAAAAAAGTAAAAATTGATTATCCTGGGATTGAATTTCAAAACGCTGAATACCATTTGAATGTTTACGCTTTAAATAAAGTTGCTACTGATTTAATGCCCCTAAATCATGTCGTAGCGTATGAGCAGTTTCAATTACCCAATGACAATAAAGTCATAGTAAAACAAGAGGCTAAAGGTGTAATTTCAGTAATTCAGAAAAACTCAACTATTTTAATTTCAAATGCCAATTTCAAAATTGAATTTGATAACAGCAAAGGAACGCTAAGTTCTTTGGATTATGGAAACGGAAATATTTTGCTTAAAGGCGTTGAACCTAACTTTTGGAGAGCTACAACGGATAATGATTTTGGTGCAAAATCCCCAAAATCATTGGCTCAATGGAAGCAAGCTACTAAAAATCAAGTTTTAAAAAGCGTTAAATTTTTGAAAAATGCAAAAGAAATAAAACTTAGTTCACAAATAAAGGATGAGTTTACGGTTCAAGCTACTTTTAATTTACCAGCAGTTGAAGGACAAATAGTGGTTTCTTACAAAATCAATGCCTTGGGAGAAATTACGGTACATAATCAATTACAAAATATAAAAACAGATTTGCCGCATTTACCAAGATTTGGAAATAATTTAATCCTAAAAGATGAATACCAAACGGTAAATTGGTTCGGACGCGGTCCACACGAGAATTATCAAGATCGAAAAACTTCCGCATTGGTGGGCCAATATAAAGCTTCGGTTGCCGGGTTGTATTTTTCTTATATCCGTCCGCAAGAAAATGGTTATAAAACCGAAGTTCGCTGGGTAACTTTTACAAACAACAATGGCAAAGGTGTTAGAATTGAAAGATCAGAATTGTTGAGTTTTAGTGCTCACCATCAATACAATGATGATTTTGATGACGGTGAAAAGAAAATGCAACGCCATTCAATAGACATTAAAAAACGAGAGTTGGTCAACGTGAATATAGATTATGCACAAACAGGAGTTGGAGGAGACAACAGTTGGAGTCCTTCTGGTCTTGCTCACGAAAAATACCGAGTAAAGGCTGGAAATTTAGAATATTCGTATAGAATAATACCAATTAGGTAAATCTTTAACAAATAAATACAGTAAACTTTAAATGAAAATCAAAGGTGTTTTACTATTTATAGTGTTTTTGTCTAGCTATTGTATGATAGCGCAAACCACATACAACGAATTCAAACCAGGTGAGTTGTGGCTTGATGATAAAGGAAATCACATCAATGCACACGGTGGTGGTTTTTTGTTTTATAATGATACGTATTATTGGTTTGGAGAACATAAAGAATCTGGAAAAATGGGTCACAAAGCTTTGATAGGTGTTCATGTTTATAGTTCCAAAGATTTGTACAATTGGAAAGACGAAGGCATTGCATTGGCGATGTCAAACGATACCACTTCTATGCTACAAAAAGAAAGTCTTCTAGAGCGGCCAAAAGTTATTTATAATAAGAAAACCAAAAAATTTGTCATGTGGTTTCATCACGAATTAAAAGACCAAGGATATAAAGCTGCTTTAACAGGTGTTGCAGTATCAGATAATGTGATAGGTCCTTTTAAATATATCAATAGTATTAGGTTACATCCTAAAGTTTGGGCTGCTAATTTCACTGTAGTGCAACAAAAAAAAGCGGCACTAAAACCAAATGAGGAAATAAAACAAAAACAAAAAGGTATAGATGGAATTACTGCTTACAGAGATTTTGAAAGTGGTCAAATGTCAAGAGATATGAATTTATTTGTTGATGATGATGAACAAGCCTATCATATTACAGCCTCTGAAGACAACCAAACCTTATTAATTTCAAAACTATCCGATGATTATTTATCAATGACTGATGAGTATGTTCGAGTTTTCCCAGGAGAAACAAATGAAGCACCAGCAATTTTCAAAAAAGATGGAAAGTATTTTATGTTTTCCTCTTACACAACGGGTTGGGCTCCAAATCCCGGACGATTGGCTGTTTCGGACAATATGATGCACGGATGGAAATCGTTAGAAAATCCATGTAGAGGAACAGAAGAAGAAAACAAAACAACGTTTCATTCACAAAGCACCTATGTTATTCCAGTTAATGGAAAAAAAGACGCTTATATTTTTGCAGGAGATCGTTGGTTTCCGGATGATTTAAAGTTCAGCCGTTACATTTGGTTACCTATTCAATTCGAAAACGGATTGCCTATTTTGAAATGGTATGACTCGTGGGATTTAAATTTTTATAAGAACTAGAAATGATAAAAACTGTAATTGCAATAAGTGTATTATTGACAACTCTGTTTCAATGGAATGGATACAGTCAGAGTGCGCAAAAACCAAACATTATTGTCATTTTAGTAGATGATATGGGCTACGCCGATGTCGGGTTTAATGGATGTAAGGATATTCCAACGCCAAACATAGATCGCATTGCTAAAAATGGAGTAAAATTTACTAATGGTTATGTTACCTTTTCAGTATGTGGACCCAGTAGAGCAGGACTTTTAACGGGGCGTTACCCACAACGTTTTGGATACGAACGAAACCCGCAGTATCGTCCTCACGATCCCAATATGGGATTGCCTAAATCAGAAAGCACCCTAGCCGAATCCTTAAAAAAAGTAGGGTATACTTCTGGAATTATAGGTAAATGGCATCAAGGAGCGGATATTTCGAACCATCCTTTAAATCGAGGATTTGATCAATTCTTTGGGCATTTAGGAGGTGGTCACCGGTATTTTTCTGAAGAATTGACAATACAAGATAGTTACGCTGTCGATAATGATGAGGGAATGAGTTATCAAACTTGGATACTGAAAAATCATGAACCTGTACAAACCAAAAAATATTTGACCGACGAGTTTTCGGACGAAGCGGTTCGATTTGTCGAAAGACACCAAAAGAAACCTTTCTTTTTGTATTTAGCTTACAATGCGCCACACGGACCTCTTCAAGCTACTACCGAATATTTAGATCGTTTTCCGAATATCTTAGATAAAAAAAGGAAAACATATGCTGCCATGGTCAGTGCTGTTGATGATGGCGTTGGAAGACTTTTAGACAGGTTGGAATCATTACAGTTGGATAAAAATACGTTGGTGTATTTCTTATCCGATAATGGTGGTCCAGAAAAAGATAATGCTTCTGATAATGGTTTATTAAGAGAAGGAAAGTCGTCTATTTATGAAGGAGGGTATCGAGTTCCTTTTGCCATGCAATGGAAAGGAACTGTAAAGCCAGGAGTTTATGAGAATCCTATTTCATCATTGGATATTTTCGCTACTATTTCAGCACTATCAAAATCACCAGTCAAGAAAGACAAACCTTTAGACGGTGTGAATATGATTCCTTTTATTACGGGTAAAAATAAGTCACTTCCTCATGAAACTATTTACTTAAGGATGTTTGACAAAAAGGGATATTCAGTTCGGTGTAAAGACTTAAAATTTGTTTTAAAAAATGATGGTGTTCCTCAATTGTATAATTTGAAAGAAGATATTGGAGAAGTAAATGACATTGCAAAATTATATCCAAAAGAAGTAAACAAATTAGATAACATTAGAAAAAAATGGGATTCACAATTAATTGACCCCATTTTTGAAAGTCTGAAGATGTCAAAAAAATAAAAAACAATAGAAGATAATAAAGATAATTAATCAATAATGACGACATTTAAAAGATACTTTCTTTTTGCAGTTTCGCTACTAATAACTAGTACAGCTTATTGCCAAGTACGACTTCCAAAATTAATCGGTGACGGAATGGTTTTACAGCGAGATACCAAAATTAAAATTTGGGGATGGTCTGCTCCAAATGAAACTATTTCATTAGAATTTATAAATATAAAATATAAAATAAAAGCCAATAAACAAGGCAATTGGGAATTGCAATTGTCAAATTTAAAAGCAGGTGGACCTTACACTATGAAAATTCAAGCTAGTAATAGTATAGAAATCAATAATATATTAATTGGCGATGTTTGGCTTTGTTCAGGACAATCTAATATGGCTATGACTGTCGATCAAGTACGTAATTTATACGAAAATGACATTGCTAGTTCTGAAAATAAATTTATCCGAAATTTTGAAGTTCCTAGAGAATACGAATTTAATATTCAAAGAACCGATTTAAGTGGCGGTTCGTGGAAAGCCGCAAATCCTTCAAATGTTCCGAAATTCTCGGCAGCCGCTTATTTTTTTGCCAAGGAACTCTATGCAAAATATAAAATACCTATTGGGATGATTAATTCAAGCTATGGAGGTACTCCAATTCATGCTTGGATAAGTGAGGAAGCCTTGAAACCTTTTCCTGCGAGTTACAACGAAATTGAAGCATTAAAAAATCCTGAGTTCGTTAAAAGCATCGAAAACAAAGATATTGAACTCGAAAAAAACTGGAATGCAAGTGTACTTTTAAATGATGAAGGCCTAGTAAAAAAAGGAAATTGGATTTCTAATTCGACTGATACTCAAGATTGGCAAGAAGCCAAAATTCCTGGTCTCTGGAATGGCACTTCAATAGAAAAAGTTAGTGGAGTGGTTTGGTATAAAAAAGAAATTGAGGTTTCTAAAAATTTGGCTTCAAATGAGTCGATCCTAAGATTAGGAACTTTGATGGGAGCCGATTCAACTTATGTAAATGGAAAATTAGTGGGCAATGTGAAAGATCAATGGTCAGCAAGAAAATACCAAATTCCCGCCAACACATTTGTTGAAGGTAAAAATACCATCACAATACGATTTGTTAAGAAAAGAGGAAATGGTGGTTTTGTTGATGGTTTACCATATGCACTAATAAGTAAAGACGAAACAATTAATTTAGATGGAATATGGAAATATAAAATAGGAGCCAAATTGGATGCGTTGCCTAACACAGTAAATTTAAAATGGAAACCAACTTCTTTACACAATTCGATGATTCAGCCTTTAAAAAAGTATGCAGTCAAAGGGACAATATGGTATCAAGGAGAAGGAAATGCTGGAAAACCAAAAGAATATGCTCAACTTCTACCAACGCTTATTAGAGAACTTAGGAGAGTTTTTGACAATCCGAAAATGCCATTTTTATATGTTCAATTGCCAAATTATATGGCGATTAAAGAGCTTCCTTCTGAAAGCAATTGGGCTTTGTTGAGGGAAACGCAGTTGCAAACATTGTCTGTACCTCATACTGGAATGGCAACTACTATTGATCTTGGAGAGTGGAATGACATTCATCCTCATAAAAAGAAAGAAGTCGGAACACGGTTAGCACTCGTTGCTCAAAATATTGTTTATGGCGATTCAAAAGTAATTTGTTATGGACCAAAATATGAATCCATGCAAATCGAAAAAGACAAAATTATTCTTACCTTTTCAACTTTTGGAAGCACATTACTATTTAAAGGTGAAGGTACTCATGCCAATTTTGCAATTGCTGGTGCAGATAAAAAATTTGTATGGGCTGAAGCCAAAATAGAAAATGGTAAAATTATAGTGTGGAGTGCAGCAATACCCAATCCAGTTGCTGTTCGATACGCTTGGGCAGACAATCCCGAGGGCGAAAAAATATTTAATACAACGGGTTTGCCAGCCTCACCGTTCAGAACAGATTCTTGGTAATCAGACACAATCTTACTATACAAATTTTAAAATAATAAAAAAATAACTTTTACGTACCCTAATAACTATTAACATCATGAAAAAAACCTTAATTATTATTTCCTTGATTTTACTTGCAATTCAAGTGAATGGACAAGAAAAAATAAAAGCCAGAGAAGTTCAATTACTAGACACTGGTTGGCGTTTCATTAACCATGATATTGCTCTAGGTGATTTAAATCAAGTGGACGATTCCTCATGGCAAACCGTAACCGTGCCTCACGATTGGGCTATTGCGGGTCCTTTTGATATGACTATCGATATGCAGCAAGTTAGAGTAGTTGAAGATGGTGATAGAGGTGCAAAATTAAGAACTGGAAGAACGGGTGCATTGCCTTGTTTTGGAATAGGTTGGTATCGAAAACTGTTACCAGTTTCAAAATCTGACGAAGGAAAACGTGTTTTTGTAGAGTTTGATGGCGCAATGAGTCGTGCCAAAGTGTATTTAAATGGTATATATATGGGCGAATGGCCATATGGTTATTCCTCATTTACATTCGAATTGACAAAATACCTTCAATACGGAAGTGAAAATATTTTATCAGTACGCCTAGAAAATAAAGAGGAATCTTCCAGATGGTATCCTGGGGCAGGAATATATAGAAATGTGAGATTGGTAAAAACAGCTCCTATTCGAGTAGCAAATTGGGGAACTTATATTACAACTCCAGTAGTTACAGCCAAAAAAGGAGAAGTTAACATCAAAACCGAAATTGATGGTAATGTAGCATTAAATTTGGTTACCGAAATTTATGATGCAAAAGGGGAAAAAGTAG
This sequence comes from Flavobacteriaceae bacterium, assembly GCA_947461915.1. Taxonomy (GTDB): domain Bacteria; phylum Bacteroidota; class Bacteroidia; order Flavobacteriales; family Flavobacteriaceae; genus Flavobacterium. The sequence goes on along the minus strand of CANHNG010000010.1, from coordinate 7,894 downwards.
GAACTGCAAATTCTTCTAAAAAGGCCGATGGGAACGCAACTTTAGAACAAGTAATTAAGGTAAATAAACCGAGTTTATGGAGTGTTGAAACCCCAAATTTATATACTGTAGTTTCAAAAATTTTTATTGGTAAAATTCAAAAGGATGAGTATAAAACGGTTTTTGGTTTTAGAACCATTCGTTTTGATAAGGACAAGGGATTTTTTCTAAATGGTAAATATACTAAATTCAAAGGCGTGTGTCTTCATCACGATTTAGGGCCAATAGGAGCGGCTGTAAATTACAGAGCTACAGAACGTCAGTTGGTTATGATGAAAGAAATGGGCGTTAATGCTATTCGCACCTCCCACAACCCTCCTTCATTAGAGTTACTAAAAATATGCGATAGTATTGGATTGATGGTTCAAGTCGAAGCTTTCGACGAATGGAAAAATGGTAAAAACATAAATGGTTACGGCGAGTTTTTTGATGAATGGGCAGAAAAAGATTTGACAACAATGATAAAAAGAGATCGTAATCATCCATCGGTGGTAATGTGGAGTATTGGAAATGAAGTTAGAGAACAAGGGATGCCTAAAGGTCAAGAAATAGCCCGTTTCTTAACCAAAATAAGTCATGATTTAGACCCAACACGTCCCGTTTCTGCAGGATTCAATAATTATATGGGTGCCATAAAAAATGGATTGGCCGCCGAGGTGGACTTAGTTGGTTTTAATTACGAGCCCAATGCTTATCTAAAAAAGCATCTAGAATATCCAAATTTTACCATTTATGGCAGTGAAACAGCTTCAACAGTAAGCTCTCGTGGTGTCTATAAATTCCCAGTTGTTGAATCCAAAAAAGCTTGGTACACGGATTATCAATTGTCAAGTTATGATTTAGAATCTTGCAGTTGGGCATATACACCTGATTTTGAATTTCAATATCAAGATGATTTAGATTTTGTTTCAGGAGAGTTTGTCTGGACAGGATTTGATTATTTAGGAGAACCATCTCCTTATAACGAAGGGACTCCCGCAAAAAGTTCCTATTTTGGAATTGTAGATTTAGCAGGTATCCCGAAAGATCGTTATTATTTATACCAAAGCAAATGGAGTGACAAACCCGTATTTCACGTATTGCCACATTGGACTTGGCCAGATCGTTTGAATCAAAAAGTTCCTGTTTTTTGTTATACCAATTACCCTAAAGCCGAATTATTTGTCAACGGTAAAAGTATGGGAATAAGACAAAAAGAAAAATCAAATCTTTATAAAAGGTATCGTTTAATGTGGGATGATGTAATTTACGAGCCTGGAGAAATTAAAGTCGTTGCCTATGATAAGGATGACAAAGTGGTTGCTGAACAAATAATTCGTACAGCAGGCGAAACCTATTCTATCAAACTTACAGCCGATAGAAATAAAATTAAGTCTGACGGAAAAGATTTGTCGTTTGTAACCGTAGAAATACTAGATAAGGATGGAAATTTATGCCCAAAAGCTGATAATTTATTGTTTTTTGATGTAATAGGTGCAGGTAAATTGAAAGCAATTTGCAATGGAAATCCAGTTGATCAAACCGCATTTACATCCAAGTACATGCGAACATTCAGCGGCAAAATGGTTGCTGTAATTGAATCGGATACTGTTTCAGGAGAAATCGTATTGAAAGTTTCGGGTGGATTATTAAAAGCACAAGAATTAAAAATTACATCTGAAAATTTATCTAAATAATACGAACTCCAATTTTGAAGTAATGAAAAAAATAATATCAATAATAATAGTTTTTTCAGTATTTGTAGCCTCTAGTTGCAAAGCAAAAAGAGAAGCCAATTTAGCAAATAAAAAATCTTTTGTTGATTCAGAAACGCCTATAACAGCAAAGCCTTTTATAGTTTCAGATTCTACTTCTATACAAAACAATAAAAGTAAATGGAAATTAGTATTTTCAGATGAGTTTAATGATGCTAAAATAGATACCACAAAATGGACCGTTGAAAATGCTCCAAAAAAGCGTGTTGATATTATGCTTTATTCCGACGATAATCAAGTGGAGGAAAAAGACGGAAAAGTGTATATTTATTATAGAAAATCCAATCTAAACGATACTACCTATATGGCAGGGCGTTTTAATTCTCATAAAAAATATGCCCCAACTTATGGTTTTATGGAATCTCAAATACATTTAGTAAAACCAAATGGCTATCAAATGGCTTTTTGGATGATGCCAGAAGGCAAGGGGATGGCTTCAACAACTACTCCAGATGGTACAGCCAACGATGGTGCCGAAATAGACATTGTTGAAGGCAACAAATTAAATGCTTTTTCAAGTGGACTTCACTGGGACGGGTACGCAAAACCAGCCCATAAAGCAAATGGCTCATTAAATAAAAAGCCTGATCTTTATGAAACCGAATATCATATTTTTGGTTTTGAATGGACACCAACTTATTTGAAATTCTATTACGACGGAAAATTAATCCGAACAATGACAGATCCCAAGTTTATTCCTAAAGTGGCACATTATCTTTATTTTTCTGGTAGTTGTTTTGGTAAAAGTGATTGGGTTCATGGGGATGTAAGAATGAATGAATTTATCCAAAAAGGAGGAGTGGCAGAAGCATACATTGATTATGTGAGGGTGTTCCAAACCAAAAATTAATTGTTATTATTGAAAATCAAACCAGAAATGAAAATAATATACCAACTCTTTTGTACATTACTTTTAGTCTTGACAGTGAATGTGAATGCTCAAAAAAAAGCAATCAAAAAACCACAACCTAATGTGATTTTTATAATTGCTGACGATTTAGGGTATTCAGATATTGCAGCTTACGGCAGTAGTTTTTACGAAACGCCAAATATTGACAAACTGGCTAGTAACGCCACTCGTTTTACAAATGGATATGCCAACTGTCCAGTTTGTTCTCCCTCACGAGCCAGTTTTCAAACCGGTAAATATCCGGTAAATACTGGAATTACCGATTGGATAAAAGGGCGAAAAGTAGATGTTGGCACAACCCCCAATGATCGATGGATTGTTCCAGACACCGAGTATGATATGAAATTAAGTGAAACTACCATTGCCGAGGCTTTAAAAGGGAAAGGGTATACTACAGCATTCATAGGGAAATGGCATCTTGGAGAAACATCAGAATTTTGGCCAGAAAACCAAGGTTATGACTTTAATATTGGAGGATATAGTGCAGGAGGTCCTCAACATTCAAATGGAAATAATGGTTACTTTTCACCTTATGGAAATCCAAGACTAAAAGATGGTATTAAGGGTGAGTATTTACCAGAACGATTGACTAATGAGGCACTTACTATTTTAAAAGCAAATACTAAAAAACCTCTTTTTATGTGTTTGTCCTATTATTTAGTACATGCTAAACTTCAAGCAAAAGAAGATGACATTGCCATTTTTAAACAAAAAAGAGAAAAATTAAAAATTACAGAAGACCAAGAGTTTTCAGCATCTAAACCTTGGATGGAAACCGCTTCAGGGAATTCAAAAAATTACAAAGAACGCATAAAACAAGGAAACCCTACATATGCAGCGATGGTAAAAGCATTAGATGATAATGTTGGAAGAATAATAAGTTATCTAAAACAAACCGGTACTTATGACAATACCCTTATCGTTTTTGTTTCTGACAATGGAGGCTTATCCACAGCTGAAGGTTCTTCAACATCGAACCTACCGTTGGCAAAAGGCAAAGGATGGATGTATGAAGGAGGGATTAGAGTGCCTTTTGTCATAAAACCACCAAAATTCAAAAAAGCGACTATTATTAATACCCCTGTTTCTGGTATTGATATTTTTCCAACTATTATGGCTTATACAAATAATATAGAAAATAGTTCAGCCATTGACGGAATGAATTTAAGACCTATCCTAGAAGGAGCAAAAGAGGCAAGAGAGCGTCCACTATTCTGGCATTATCCACACTATTCAAATCAAGGAGGGAACCCTTCTAGTGCCATCCGTTTGGGCGATTTCAAATTAATTCATGATCTAGAATTAGACACTTATGAATTATACAATTTAAAATTAGATATAGGTGAAACTAAAAACCTCGATACCATTTTGCCGGAAAAAACTGCGGAATTAAAAGAAATGTTGAACAATTGGATTGGTAAAAATTACAACAAATCTTTAGAACCTAATCCAAAATGGAATGGGAACGATTTGAAGTAAACCATTTAGATTATAAACCTAAAATACTATGAAAACAAATTCAATTTTAATCACCCTGTTGGCTCTGGCACTTAATCTTTCTGCTCAAATCAAACCTGAAGAGAATACAAAAACAAATGGAGACTTGCAAACTGCAGTTGTACTTGAAGCTCCTAAAGGAGAAACCTCAAAAGAACTGGAACTTTCTGCCAATGATATGCAATGGTGGAGAGATGCAAAATTTGGTATGTTTATCCATTGGGGATTGTATTCCATTATTGGTAAAGGAGAATGGTATATGTTCAATAAAAATATAGATGTTAGAGAATATAGAAAATTGAAGGATCAATTTACTGCCGAAAAATTCAATGCCAAAGACTGGGCGCAATGTGCAAAAGATGCCGGAATGAAATATATGGTATTAACATCACGTCATCACGATGGTTTTTCGTTATGGGATAGTCCGAGTAGTTATGACAATTTTACGAGTATGAATAGTGCCGCGAAGAAAGATTTTGTAGCAGAGTACACAACAGCATGTCGCGAAGCTGGCTTGAAAGTAGGACTTTATTATTCGCCACTTGATTGGCGTTTTCCAGGATATTTTTTTCCAGATATGTATCGCGAAAATGCAGAACAACTCAAAGCTCAAACCTATTCACAAGTGGAAGAATTGATGAAAAATTATGGAAAAATTGATGTTTTGTGGTATGATGGCGGTGGCGATGATTGGTTAGGTTTGGGCGGACTGGAATGGAAAGGCAAAGAAGCATGGGGTCGCCGTCCTAAAAATGAAAAATACAAAGGAAAACCTCTTTTTGAACCTTTAAAACTAAATACGATGGTACGTCAATACCAACCCAAAGTTATAATGAATAATCGATCAGGCTATGTTGGAGATTTTTCTTCTCGCGAACAGTCAATAGGTAATTTTGATAATATAAAGCCGTGGGAAAAATGTGGTACAATATCCGCTGGCTGGGGTTATACATCATCACGTACGGAACCACTTTCTTTAAAAAAAATTATAGAAAATCTGTCTAATATAGTTTGTCGTGATGGTAATTATTTACTGAATGTTGGTCCACGACCTGACGGTCAAATAGAACCATCGCAAGTGGCGCGTTTGAAAGAAGTTGGTCAGTGGTTAAAACTATATGGCGAATGTATTTATGGAACTCATGGTGGACCGATATTGCCTACTGCAAATTATGGTGCAACTTCCACCCCAAAAGCAGTTTATATTCACGTATGGGAATGGCCTGCAGATGGAAAAATTACTATTGAAGGTTTAAAAGGAATTAAATCGGGCAAAGCATTAACGGCTGACAACGTTTCGGTTTCTGTAAAAGATGGAAAGGTACTATTGAGTTGTGATAAAATCAATACAGAAAATCCCTTGACTGTTATTAAATTGAAATTATAGAATAAATTAACGGAATCATATCTTATAACGAAACCCCTATAAAAAAGTCATAGAAAACGGTATCACAACCATATCTACTGATTTTGTTGCGATGGGAAAAATTCTAGCCCAAATAATTTTGAAAGGAAAATAAGGAACTAATAGAAAATAAAAGCACCTTGATTATTCGCCACTCTTTGTAAAACTAGAGTTCTTTAATTAACGTTTGTCATTTGAATTAATATTAAAACTGATGCCGTTGAACATATTCCGCATTCTGGAACGAAGCCGGTTGCCGTAAAGCATTTCGATTTCGGAGGCGGATAAGTTAGAAGTGAGGTGTGTAATAGAATTATTTTCTACAAACTGCTCATAACGGCTGATCAATACCTCAGCCATTACGTTGCAATCGTTACCGAAATGCTTTATTTGTTGTTCGGCACCCAAATCGTCAAAGCAGTAGCCCGGAAGCCTTGATTGGCAGTTTTGTTTTAGGGTGTATTTGTTGATGGCATCAAATCCATTTTTGGCAAATTCGAAGGATAGTTCCCGACAGGTTTTGATTTTATAATCGGACAATGGGCTTGCAAAAGGTCTAATGAGGTGCATTATAGAGGTTTTTCCGCATCCAATTGGACCAGACAGCAAAATACCTTTTGAGAGGTCGATTCGTTCTTTTAAGGCCATGTTCTGATCTTTGATCATATAAATAATCAGTTTGTAAATAGTTGGGATGTCTATGATGTTTATTTTGAAAGATTGTCCGTAATGTTGCTTCCCGTGGTAATCAATAAATTTCAAGCATTTGTTGAAATCATAGACTTTGTGTTCGTTTTGAATTTCGAAAGTATCGGTAATTAATTTACAATGGTTCGGCATAGTTTTTTGAATTTGGTGTGTGGAGATGATTGGGTTGAGGTACATTTGATTTTGGCTGGAATTTGTTTGCGTTGAGCATCCAATTTCGAGCAGCAGCTCTCCAGTCTTTCATTTTGGATTTTCCTCCCACGAGCCAACCGTTACTTTGGAAATGGTTGTAAAATTTTTGGGCTTCGATTTCGGAATTATTTTTCTCCTTGAAAAAAGGGAGTATATCTTCCCAGACGGGAGGGATTTTTTCAACGGGTTCCATACCTTTTTTTTCGCGCAACTTTTTTTTGGATTGCGGTTCATTTTCTAGTAAAAAATCGCAATTTATATCTGGTTTTTTTTGAGCTCGCCCGTTTACCCTGTTTATAATGTTTGTATTGTTTATATAAGGTAGAAGTTCAGCGCTTGTACAGTGCTTGTTCAGTACTTGTACAATACCCAGTTCAGCAACTTGTTCAACAGCCTGTTCATTGACTTGTTTGATTTTTTGTTGGGTTTTTAGTTTTTTAATTTCCTTTTTCTGAATTGGTTTGGTGAAGAAATCAAGATTGACAACTTCAAGTGTAGATCCTTTGAACGGATTGTAGGAAGGCATGTATTTCACAAAATCCCTTTCGTCTAATTCCCTGATGCACTTGTGGTAGGTTGCATAGGATGCAATTTTGCTGATACGCATTAATTCGTCTCTGGAAATACAAATTGGGTTTTGAAAACGATTTTGATTCCATAATTGGAATACAGCCATGTAAAGACTTATGTGGGTGGGATTTAAGTCGAAGTCGGTGGATACCTTTTCGAAAAAGCCGGTGAGGTGTTTGATGTAATTCATTTTGGGTGTTGGGTTTTAGTTTCTGGGTTTTGGTTATTTTTCCATTAATTTTTTCAAGTCTTCGTATTTGTAGTAGAGGATGCCACCAATCCGGTTGTAGTTTAGCGTTCCGTTGATGCGAAGGTTCTGCAATGTTCCTGGAGAAATTTTCAGAAGTTTTCTAACTTCGGAAGATTTGAGCCATTGAGTAGGTTGATCTGCTTCTGGTTTACCGGATTGGATTTCGTGGAGCAGTGCATTGCCAAAATTGAGCAAGTCTCTTTTTGTAACTACTTGGTAGTTTAACAACTCATAGTTGTCGATTTCTGGGAAGAGTTTTTTGGGATGTAAGTTCATAATGAAAGTGTTTGATTTGTTATAAGACAAATTACTTTCATTTGATTGTTTTTTAAACCCAAGGTGAACCCAAGTTGGGTTGTTTTTCGCTAAAAAAAGTTTAGTATCCCTTTATTTACGGGGTTTATTTTTCAAACTTTAACATAAATGACCCATTTCTCCGTTTTTATATTTTTAGTTGTCTCAACGGAAAATATGGGCTTGACAAAGGAAACCCAAGGTGAACCCAAGTTGGGTTCAAAATTCTTACAAAATAAATATTAGCGATAAAAAAACAAGTTATCGACTTGGTT
>CANHNG010000009.1 GCA_947461915.1 Flavobacteriaceae bacterium | reverse complement strand
TTTGATCGGTAAAATTTTCTTTTTTTGCAACTAAATTTAAGGAACCATTACTTTGAAAGGAATTTGTTTGACTATTCGTGTAGTGTTGCATCTCTCCATTATACCAACCACCCCCATCTGGTAGTTGGGTTTGCTGAAACCAGTTGCTAGAGCTTATTGCTCCACTTCCATTAAATTCATCAGACCAAACTAAATCACTATATACAACACCAACTTTAGAAGTGGAAATAATTGGCTGTGCGTAAATTTGATTGTCTACCGATTTTGTGAAAAGTTTAGTATAAATAGCAGGCGAAACATTTTGTGTGTTGATTACCAATTCTTTTTCATTCCACCCTGTACGCCATAGGTTATTATTATTAGAAAGCACATTGATTTGAGAAACAACAGTATTGGAGAGTAGTAAAGTGCAAATTAACACTAACGTAATTTTTAAATATTTCATAATAATGTAATGGTTTTTTATATAGGAAATTAAAGCATTTACTAATTCTTTATAATTTTTAAGTTATGGATTCCGTGCGAATTTTTCACTTTTAAAAAGTAGCAACCTGCTTTAAAAATACTCATGTCTATATTATGCGAGGCTTTAACTACATCTTCAAGAACTTTTCGTCCCAGCATATCCGTCAAAATAATCTGGTTTTGCTCATCCAATAATTGGAGATGAAATATATTTTGAACTGGGTTCGGAAAGTAAAATTGTTTCAATTCAGAAGATGTTTCTAGTCCCAATACACAACTATCACCGACTACATAAGAAAAATATTTAGTTACCGACATCCCTCCAGCATAAGCAAATTTTACAGCATAACTAATGGTCGAACCAATGGTTTGTCCCGTAATAGTTTTGGTGAAAATTTTCCCTGAGACATTCGCCATCACGGTTTCTCCAAATGGGGTTTGTTTCCACAAATAAGCAATTACCCCTGTTTTGTCATCCAGTAGCTCGAAAGTAATTTTTACATCAGTCCCAATGGTTTGGAAAGCATATTTGTAACCTACCGAGAAATAAGCATCCGAAGCCTCTGAAGCATTGCCGGCACATGCTGTATTCGTGTTTGACGAAGTTGTAGCGGTTAAAACAATTGGATTATTGGGGTTAGCGTTTCCTGCCAAATCACTTGCCGAAACACTAAAAGTATAATTTGTATTTGGTGACAATGCCGTTATCAAAAAGGATTTTTGAGCTCCAGAAGCATCTGATGTTGAATTTGTGCTGGCTCCATAACCAATATTATAAACTACCGTTCCGGAGTTATCATTGGCTTTCAACAACAATTCGACAGAAGAACCTGTGATTGCTCCGATGGTTGCCGTAAAATCAGTAGGTGCCTGAATATCGTTAGTGCCTCCACAGCTATTTCCCACTACGTATTTCATGTATTTCGTCACTGATAAACCGCCTGCATAAGCAAATTTACAAGCATAACTTATTGTTGAACCAATGGTTTGCCCATTTATAGTTGCCCTGAAAATTTTTCCTGAAACATTCGTCATTTGCGATTCCGAGAATGGATTTTCTTTACGTAAATAGGCAATAACCCCTGTTTTGTCATCCAACATTTCAAATGTAATCGTAACATTTGTTCCCACAGTTTCAAACGTACATTTATAACCTAAAGTAAAAAATCCTTCCGTGGCGAAAGTAGCTGTTTCGGTGCACGACATCAGCGGGGCAATTGTTACATTAGCAATCTGTGAAGTAGCCACCGCTCCAACATCATCCGTTGCTTTTGCCGTGAGGCTATAATTTCCTGCAACAGGATTCCAGATTGCAGCATAAGGAGCCGAAGTATCAGTACTAACCAAGGTGCTATTTTGGTAAAAATCCACTTGCTGAATTGTTCCGTCAAAATCATTGGCATTAGCTGTAATAGTAACAGGATTCCCTTCGGTAAAAGTGGCATTATCCGAAGGAGAAATTAGCGAAACCGTAGGAAGTGCATTGGCGTTATTGCTCACCAACACCAATAATTCATCCTCATCAGTGCGCAAATCAGTATTGGTTACAGTCAGTTTCAAACTATAAGTGCCTTCTACTAATCCATTGATGACAGGCTTACTTGAAGTTGTATTAGAAAATTGAATGACACTTGGGCCATAATTTTGCGTCCAAGAGTACGTTAATGTTTTCCCTCCCGATTCGGTACTTGCTGAACCGTCAATTGTGGTGGAAGTAGATGGCAAAAGCACTTTTATATTTGATCCCGCCAAGGCTGTTGGGTAACTGTTTACCAAATTTCCCGTTTGGGTAAAAGTCATTTTCGCCAAGTTAAATTCGCCATAGGAAAAAACTATCCGCAAGACATGTTGGCCTAGAGTAAATGGAATATTTGCAACCGTTTTTGTTGTCCATACGTCCCATGAAGTAGTTGAAGTAGATGGGATTGAAATATCCCCTGAAATGGCCTGTTCATCTAATTCGAGATGAAATGGTCCGCCGCCTGCTGAATTACCAGAAGCATAACGGAATTCGAATGAATATAAACCCTCTTGGGCCACATTAACGGTATATTCTAACCATTCATTTGTGGCAAGAGAACCAACTGTAGCTCCTTCAGCAACACTAGTTTTAGCATCTACATACTCATCTAATCTGTAATCACCAGAATTAGCAGCTGTAGTATCAAAATAAGATATATTTTGCCCTTTTCCCCCTTCAAAAGTATCATACTTTCCAGCTTCGATAATCCCTGGAATTGACCATGCTGATCCCCCATAAGGAAACTGGTCTCCTACTTGAACATCCGCACTATTGGTAACATTGAACTTATTTAAATCTTCATATACTTTTGAATAAAAACTATGAACTCCAATAGTCAAATTTGTGGCATCCCAAGTGAAGGGAGCAGCAGTATCGATTCCCAGAGAAGTAGTTCCATCCATAAATTCTACTTTTGTTGGAGTGCCATTATAAGCGACAGTACTCAACTTCACACTACCGTTCACATAAGCTTGTTGAAATGAAGAAATTAATACACCCGTTATTTTACTGTCCATACTGGTCACCATTTTTCCAGGAGGAACCACTAGTTGATATCCCGTAGAAAAAGTAACTGTTTTAGACACATTAGAATAGTTTTGAGCTACATAATTGGTTTGTCCGTTTTGTGTAAATGCAGCTGCGATTGGCGAATTAGCCGTAATAGATGCGTCAACCCTTCCCAAAGCATTCATAGCATGCAACCAATGATAGGTTTGCGCATCAGAAACACCAAATTTTATCTCTCTATTAGGATACGAATTATACATGGTAATGGCTGCTGATGGATCGATAAAAGCGAGGTATTCCCACATGATGTCATGCCACAAGTTAGGATTTACTTGATTACTCGTAATCCCCGTATTGGCTTTTATTTCGTTCCAAAGTTTAGTCGCATAGGCAATATCCTGTCCTAAATATAGCGATCCTCCTTGGATAGGGTAAAATTCAATACCGTATGAAGCTGCAATATCAGCGGTCCAAAAAGTACCATTATCGATACTATTTGCCCAAACTCGGGACACTAAACTATATTTTTGTGATGCAGGAAAATTACGATGATGGGTATCCATATAATATTCTTCGATTCCGGTTTGCTCTGTGGTATAAAGGTAAATTCCTAAATCACGAATGGCTTTATCCCCTGAAACCTCTCCCCATTGTATCAAAGAAGCATTGAAATTCATACTTTCGGAGCTCGATTCCTGATTATTACCCTGTGGATTATTGGCAAAACCATCAACCCAACTATGCCCTTGATAAGGATTAAAATTTCGTAAATACGGAAACATAGTATCATTACGATCATAAGCTGCAGCATCACGAACAATCAAATTCACCATTCCGCCCCACTGTGCTGCCCAACCCGGACTGAATTGCTCCACAAAAGCTGCGGCCTGAATGAAATAACCCCAATGAAATTGTTTGTCATTCAATCCGCTGTCCTGACCATACCCAGCAGGGTAGCCTATGGCTGAACTCCAAGTAGAATTATAGTAAAACAGGAAAGCTACCTCCCCATTTTCGGCTTTAAACCAGTTTTCAAGTCGGGTTTTAATGGTCGCCAGCATCTTGTCGCGAGCCACAATATTTCCCATTTCGTTAGCGATACGAGCGGTTTGCATGAGTTGATTAAAAACCTGGCCTTCATTATAGGAATCCGTCCAAGTTGCCATGGTACTATTTTCCAAAGATGCAATCTTTTCGGTTAAAGCGGTTGGCGTAAAACCGTTGCTATAATTATCGACATAAGGCAAAGTTGGAAGTATACCGTGAAAAGTATTTTCGACGCTAAAACTATTGCCCGCCATAGTTTTCATTTCGCCTCTTATTGTTACATAACTGTATTTGTCCGGAACAGGTGAACCTGGAGCCAAATGCGCCCATTGATGCGGAAGTAAACCGAGCAACACATTAGTTTCAGTACCTTCTTTTACCTCAGCTTGTACATTAAAATCAGTATGCACTATCGATGAAGCTTCATTATACGCATAAGTAGCGGTTGTTTTCAAAGGAAAAACATAGGCGTATTTTTTATATTCAGTGGCAACGGTTGCGACATTAGTTGCGGTAAGCGGAATAAAAGCCATCGACCAATAATTTTTCCCATTCAAAGTGGATGTATAAATGGCACCATTTTGAGTCCACGTACTTCCTGCTGGCGCATACACTGCGAAATCAGCACCGTTTTTCACATTGGTACAAACTAGCATTTCGCTTGAAATCACCACAGTTCCTGAGTTTATGGTAACTTGAGCTACATCTGTCGCTTTTTTGGTAAAGTATAGAAAAGGCATTCCAACCCCTGAGGTAGCTTGGAAATCATGAGTTGCATCATTCCAATCCATCGTTACCGTCCAATCAGAGTAATCCGAAACAGTAGTCTTAGTTGAATTAAGACCCGTTACACCAACGGCAAAAGGGGTGAGATCATCAATAACACCTGATGGAATATAACTTACCACTAATCCATTGTTAGTAGTTTTCATGGTATATGGGTAATTGAATAAATTGGATGCGGTACCGTTTTTAATCAAAGCTGACCACCAGTCGCTAGTAGGAACAGGCTTCCCTAAAGCGGCCCCACTCAAATAGGGAGTCCCTGAGGGATATTGATTTCTGCCGGCTATGTCATAACCAGGGTGTGTAGTCCTATAACTGCCACTTCCAACAGAAACGAATTGAGCATTTGCATTTTGGGTATTTAAAAAATTAAAAACGACAGCTATAAGAATGCCTAAAATTTTATTTTTCATTTAATTTTTTTAATCTCATTATTCACTGTCAATATTACGCCATTAATTGTTTGTCTGTATAGGATATTTACACGTCAAAAACACATCATCATTGATTTAAAATTGTTTTTCAGTATTATTTCTTTAAAAAAGTTATAACATTATCAGAATTGTCGAGAAGCTTGAGTTTAGAATGAAATAAACTGATTTTATCTCTTGCGGTTTCAAGTCAATTATAAAAATATAATCCGTTTTTTGACTCCGTTTGGAATTTGTAATATTTACAAAAATTTTATAAGACAAATTACATACAAAGAGTGTTTGAAAAATGGGAATACGATAGTATTAAGACCTTTAAATTTATTATTGTGGCGATAAAGTTATGTTATTGATTTACTATTTTATAAATCATTATTTAACCAATATAGCTTCCAATTCCTCTAATGATTTTCCTTTAGTTTCAGGTAATAATCTTAGGATTAACAGGAGTCCAAAAAAGGCAAAAAGTCCGAATATTAAAAAGGTCCAAGTGGTTCCAAATCTTGATAATTCCCATGGAAATACCAATTGAACCAAGAAGCTTACCGCTGAATTGATAAACCCCACAAAGGAGATTGCGACACCACGAATTCTGTTTGGAAAAAGTTCCGAAAACAAAACCCACATTACGGGTCCAAGAGAAATGGCAAAGGATGCCACGAAACCTAAAATGCAGAATAGGATTAATGTTGAATTCATAGTAATCGAAGCTGTAATTAACTCCGATTCATATTTTGTCGCTGCATCAGATCCAATGGCTTTTGCTACTGCATTTTTAAATTCAGTATCCGTTTCAAAAGTAGTATTTTTTAAAGTGTTCAATGGCTCCAAATTAATTTCCGTTGGCAATTTTGCCATAGAAGCATCCGTCAAAGTATAAGTAGCTGCATTAAAGCTATAAGAAAGCACGAACATACTTATCGCAATACCACTTACGCCAATAACTAACAAAGGCTTTCTCCCTAGTTTATCAATCAAAGCCATTGCAACAATAGTAAATACCACATTGATAAGACCCACTAAAATCGCTTGTATAAAAGAGGCATCGGTACCAATTCCGGATTGCTCAAAAATCATTGGAGCATAGAAAAAAACACAGTTGATTCCAACAATTTGTTGTAATATGGCGATTCCGATTCCTATGGTCATGACCAATTTCATCGAAGGCGCAAACAACTCTTTGACAGCAATTTTTTCTTTTGGAGCGGCATCTAATAAAACACTTTCTTTGATTTCATTCACCATTTTTTCTGCCGCTTTTTCTTCGCCAACAGTTTTCAATATGGACAACGCCTCATCGTATCTTCCTTTCATTATAAGCCATCTCGGACTTTGAGGAACAAAAAATAAAAATATATAATAGAGTAATGCCGGGAAAAATTCAAGCCCCAACATCCACCTCCAGTTGTATTCCCTAATCTTTAAAGTATCAACCCAAGAAGCATTGGAACCGGCCAAATGAACGATGAGATAATTGGTGAAAAATGCTACCGAGAGTCCAATTACAATATTTAACTGGTTAAAGGAAACCATTTTTCCTCGCTTGGCTGCCGGAGCAATTTCGGCAATGTACATGGGTGCAATGATTAGAGAAATCCCAACTCCTATTCCGGCTAGCATTCGAGCAAATACCAAGATAAAAAAACTAGGTGCCACAGCAGATAAAATCGCGGAAAAGGCATACAACAAAGCAGAATATTTCAGAACAATAATTCGACCATATTTATCACTTATGGGTCCAGCAAACATCATTGCCAAAGTAGCCGATAAGGATAAGGAAGCTACTGCCCAACCCAATTCAATTTTTGAAAGTTGAAATTCGGGTTCTATAAATTTAATCACTCCAGAAATAACGGAGGCGTCAAAACCCATTAAAAAACCACCCATTGCAACCACAAGGGCTATACCTGTTACGGAACTTTTTTTATTTTGCATAAAAATTTAATTTTTCGGTCTTAAATCGTGGTTATAATTATCAATTATTTTTTTATAATCTTCATGTTTTGGACTCCATGTGAGTTTTTCACCCTCAAAAAGTAAATCCCAGATTTAAAGGCACTCATGTCTAAATTGTGCGAGGACTTCACCACATCTTGAACTAGCTTACGACCTAATATATCTGTCAAAATGATTTGGTTTTGGTCGTCCAACAACTGCAAATACAATTTATTTTGCACAGGATTAGGATAATAAGATTGTTTTAATTCAAAATTGTTTTCTATTCCTAAATTACAACTGCTACCCACCACATAGGAAATGTATTTCGTAACTGACAACCCCCCTTGGTAAGCAAATTTACAGGCATAATTAATGGTTGAACCTAGGGCCTGACCCGTAATAGTTTTGGTAAAAATATTTCCAGAAACACGAGTCATTCCAAATTCAGCGAAGTTAGATTGTCTCCATAAAATGGCATCTACACCCACTCTGTTGGTATCTAAAAGTTCAAATGTTATTTTAACATCTGTTCCAATAGTTTCGAAATTATATTTATAACCCAAACTGAAAGAGCCTTGTTGTGCTTGCGTATCAGTACCACCACAATCTAAAATTGCAGTAGTTCTTGCGTTGAGCACAATTGGGTTATTAAGAGCGGTGTTGCCCATCAAATCACTTGCTGTAACAGTAAAAGTATAGTTAGTATTGGGAGTTAAATCAGTAATGATTAACGATTTCTGCAGACTAGAAGGGCTAAAAGTTGAAGCTGTACCATTAGTACCATAGGTTACATTATAGGTTACATTTCCAGAATCATCATTTGCATTTAATAACAATTCGACAGCAGAACCCGCTATTGTTCCTAACGAAGCTGTGAAATTTGTTGGTTTTTGTGTATCTATATTGGTATTTTGATATACTCTTACATAGTCAATTACCATCGAAGTTTGTGAAAAATTAGGATCAATTGCTCCTGCCACACCACCCATGGCAATATTTAACAAAAGATATTGTTCTTTATCAAATGGCCATGTACTGGCATTCTTAACAGATGGATTGTAAGTATAAAATACTACATTATCGACTAGAAATGAAATTTGATTGGGCGACCAATTCATAGAATAAACATGATAATTATCGGCTATATTATCCCCTACAACCACGCCACCTATATTTACTGTATTTCCGGAAGAAGACGGAGTATGCAAGGCACTTTGGATATAATTATCGGGTCTAGTACGAGTAATTCCATGTTCTAGGATGTCAATTTCTCCACAAGCAGGCCAGGAGGTAGTTCCATATCCTAAATTATCAAAATAGGCACCGTCTTCATTCACATTTTTACCTAACATCCATAGTGCAGGCCAAGTACCCGCTTCTTTTGGGATTTTGGCACGTATATCAACCCGCCCATATTTAAAGGCATATTTAGAGTTTAATCTTGCTGATGAATATTGTTTAGTTACTCCTTGATCCGTAAAAATTTCTTTTTTCGCTACTATGCTTAAGGCTCCAGCATTTACAAATGAGTTCGCCAATTGGTTGGTATAATGTTGCACTTCATTGTTAAACCAGCCTGTTCCTCCTGGTAATTGAGTTTGATGAAACCAGTTGCTCGAATTGACGGCTCCATTAGTATTAAATTCATCTGACCACACCAAATCTTTGTATACTACATCAACTTGAGCAAAACAGCTTTGACTGAATAGAAAAAATGTGAATAAGATTTGAATTGGGGTGTATTTTTTCATTGTAACTATTTGAATTTTATAAAACTACTTGTGAATTTTAAACTATTTTTAAGGGATTAATTTTGTAAATTTTTATCTTTTCAAATTAATTTAGGCTGCTATCTATTTTAAAAAAGTTTACTTTTTGTTTTCAAGTAATCTGGGTTTACGATGACAAAGGGACACTTCACAGCTCTCGTTTTCTTAGATCTAATTCTATTTTGATTTCTCTAGCTTTTTCTTCTGTTAAGTCATAATTTCTCATCACCCACATGGCAATTAATGTGCCTAAAATTGGAATGCCCGAGAAAAAAAGTCGTAAACCAGTAATTGCCCCTTCCGTCTGAGTTGGCGAACTGGTATCAAAACCTACCGACGACATGATAACTCCGGTTAGCAATCCTGCAATGGCAAAACCAAACTTTACCATCCACCAATAAATAGCCCCAAAGATTCCTTCTCTTCGTTTCCCTGAAGTTAACTCATCCATATCGCAAACATCGGCAGTCATAGACATCATTAACGTAAACAAACTTCCGATACCAAAGGAGAAGAAGGGCAAAGCAAACAAAAACATATAAGGTTTACCTGGGATAAACAAAAACCAAAGCAATATATACCCCAGTACAGATATACCTTGGCAAATTAAAAAGGCATTCTTTTTACCCGTTTTTTTAGATATCAAAGCCACTATTGGTATCACTATAAAAGTAGTAGCCAAAGCACCCACACAGCCAAAAAGCGTGGGCCAAATGCCCGCATCGGAAGCACTTCCATTAAAAAGATAATAAACAACAATAAAAAAGGTAAAACCAGCAACGGTATTAAAAGCATTAAAAATTAAGAAGGTAGCAATACACAGTTTTCTGAAGGGTTTATTCACAAAGGCTTCTTTGAAACTTTCAAAAATTTCCTTTAAACTACCCCCAATTGTACTAAAGGTCAATGGGGAAAAACTCTCTTCGTCTTTAGTTGACTTACTCTTGATAAAAATAGCAGGAATCATCGCTAATATCATACAGGATATTCCTACCCAAACGGCTAAAGTTCTTGTGGCCGTATCTGCATTGGGAAACCATGTTGGATCATACATAACAACCCAAAACCAAGGTGCAATGACCCAGGCCCATTGCCCAATCCACTGTGATATCGCCATAATACTGGTTCGTTCATGAAAATCATCGCTCATTTCGTACCCCATAGCCACATAAGGAACGCTAAAAACAGAAAGTCCTATATAAAAAACAAACGACCATAAAAGGAAGAACCAAAAATTATAATCTATTCCATTTTCTCGGTACAATTGCCACATCACGACAAAAGAAATTCCCATAATAATTGCCCCAATAAACACATATTGTCTTCTTCTTCCCCAAACAGATCGAGTGTTATCAGTAATAAACCCCATAATTGGATCTATAAAGGCATCAAATATTCTAGGTAAGAAAAACAACATTCCCCACATCCAAGCTGGAAATTTTAAGTCTTCGACTAATACGACCATGAAAATACCCAGTGCCGCAGGGAACATTTGATTGGCTAACATCCCTAATCCGAAGGCTATTTTTTGCCCCATTGGTACAATCTGTTTGGTGTTTGAATTATTTGACATATTTAAAAGAATTATGCGTTGATTATTTAATTTTTAAGATTTGATAATTACGGTTTGCAAGGCCTTTCCATCAATGGAAATTATTTTTATTTTATTGTTCAGTTTTATTTCAATATTTTGTTTTTCAGATGTAGGATTAAAAACTACGATCGCTATTGTACCATCAGGGTTTTTTACGGCAGTAGTAACAATCTCTTTGTCGTTTATTGTACATCCTATTTTTATTGCTCCTGGCCTCATGAATTTACTGAAATGTGCCATCGTATAATACAGAGGTGTAAAATAGACTTCATCCTTTTCCGGATCCACAATTACGGGTGCAATACACCAATTTTTAAACCAATTAGGACCTCCTTGCTTATCTAAAACCATATTCCAATCTACCCAACCATCGACCCAGTTGTTTAAACATCCTATAATATCTGTAGCATAGCGATTCACTGGAGCGTATTTTGGATGTAAATACTTATCTTTTTCAGGCGCCCAATCCCAACCCCAATCGGTGGCTTCTTTGCTCCAATACCAAGCATCATCGTTCCAATGCGGCACTTCAGAATCAACACAAGCTTCGGTTTGAATCAAATATTTACTAGGCGCTTTTTTATGTGCATATTGTAATTCATCCGGGAAAACCTCAT
The DNA here is from genome assembly GCA_947461915.1 of Flavobacteriaceae bacterium. Lineage (GTDB taxonomy): Bacteria > Bacteroidota > Bacteroidia > Flavobacteriales > Flavobacteriaceae > Flavobacterium. The sequence continues at coordinate 4,024 of CANHNG010000009.1, read as the reverse complement.
AAGTGCTCTCATACCAATGAATAGCGGTTCCTGCAAAATATTTGGATGTTTTTGCATCTTTATACATAACATCAACCCATTCTTTGATACCAGCTCTATTTTGGTCATACCCTAATATTTTCACATTTGATTTCCGATTGGCTTCTAATGTTGGCCCCAAATGATTTTGCACAAAAGATGTCATTTCATCAGGAGAAAAATGCATACTCTCCCAATTATTACCGTTTCCAAGAGGCTCATTTTCAACAGTGACACCCCAAATATTGATTCCTTCTTTTTTGTAGGCATCTATATATTTAGAATAATACAAAGCCCATGTGTCGTTATATTCAGGTAATAATTTTCCACCCACCCAGCTTTTGTTATCTTTCATCCATGGCGGGGCTGTCCAAGGCGAAGCAATGATATTAAATCCTTCTTTTGAAATGGATTTAGCTTCCAAAATCATTGGAATGATATCGTTCTTATCTTCATTTATTGAAAAGCTTTCCAAATTTTTTTCTCCATCAACCATAGCATAAGCATAGTGTTTCAAGGAAAAATCACAAGAATTAATATGTGTTCTGGTAAGCGAATAGTTAGCACCCTCTTCACCAAAATAAGCATTTAGAACTTTTTTACGATTTGCTGTACTTAATCGATTGAGCAAATGTGCTGATGATTCCGTAAAGGAACCACCAAAACCAGTTATGGTTTGAAATTTTTCTTCAGGATTTAAAGTAATTATTACGGGTGTTTCACTTCCTGTAAATTTGGTTATTCTTTTTAATGAATTTCCTTGAGCTGAAGTTTCATAAACTTCTACTTCCAAATCTTTAATTGCCTTACAACTAATCAATGTGAATGCTATACTAAAAATTAACCCAAAAAATACTTTCTTTTTCATTCCTAATTTTTTCAACCTTGAAGAAGTGATTGTAAATTCCAACAACAAGGTTTATTCATTTATTCAAATGTTAATACATACAGTTATTTGAATAATTTCTCCCGTTCGTTGAAATATTTTTTGGCTTACTTCATGACTCAATGTTAAAGATGAAATAGTATCAATCGTGCTATTTTTATAGCTCACTTCAATCTGGTTCTTACCTGATAATTTATATATTATTGGCACTTGACAAATAGTGAATGCTAAATTTCCTTTTTCTAATGAAATGGAATTCGGTTTATTTTCAAAATCTATAAAGTTCACTATTTCTTCTCGCAGTAAAAATTGATTTTTATTTAATAAGCTAGGCTGGAACATCAATTTACCCCCATCTACTTTTACACCCAATTCTCCTTTTCTGGTGAGTATATCTTCTTTTACTTGTCCGGTCATTCCCGGTTGCTGAGCTCCTTTGTATAAGGGCGTATGCGAGTAAGGATCTGTAGGAAATGCTCCATACACTTCGGGAGTCTTATGAACGCCGATTCCCTCACCGATCTCCTTGTAATGCATTTTCAAGGCACTGATTACCGGATCATCTTCTTGATCGCGATACGCTTTTTCGATAACTTCTTGTACCGCTAAATGTAATTTGGATACCATGTGCCAGTAGATGGAACCTAACCCTTCGTAACCAAAGAAAGTTCCTGACCTACCCGTAAATGCCTTATGATTAAAAATATCTTCGAAAACTTGCAGAATTCCTTCCGATTCTTTTTCGACCAAAAGTTGATATTCTTGATTTTTATTGAGTCGGGTCAAGGCTTCTTTCAAATCGTTGGCATTATGAAAGTTGCCATTAAAATGAAAACCACCCTTGACATCTTTATTGACAATCGAATTATTCGAATCAGCTATTAGTTTGGTCAATAAATTGGACTGTTCTATCCTTTCTTTAGGGATATTGTTTTTTTCTAAAAATTTAGGCAATTCTTTATTTGGATACAGAATATAACTATTTTGGTCGGGACGATACAAAGCACTGTTTCTTAAAGAATCAATTATTTGCAAGGATTCATTTGCGTTCAAATACCCAGAACTTAAAACCGCCACTTGACCCTCGAGCATTTCGCTAAGGTTCGAGATGACTACGCCCTCATTTTCAACAGACATTAAATTATAGGCATGGTATAATTTATCTTGCCTCTGATTTGCTTCAATGGAATGCTCTATAAAAGCTAAACTTACTGCGGCAAATCGTTTTAGACCATCAATCGAAACAGTTCTTTTTTGACCCCAAAAACCACTTTGATAAATATGTAATCTGTATTCAGAAGCAGCTTCCCCTAATTGGTCTAGGATTTTTTTACGATCTTGATCATTGATTTTTCCAGAAAGCAAATTTTGATTCTCGATTAAGCACTCTCGTATGCCATGGTAAAAGCCTACCATTTCACTAGAAATTTTAATATTTTCTAATTCGGATGCTGCTATTATTTGTTCGAAAATTTTTAAAAATCTACGCAAATAATAAAGTGTAACCATGGACACCCCATTTCCTACCAAAGCATTATTTGCATCATTCCATTCTGGACGTTGGGTGTTCATCCAAATTCCTCCTTCAGGAATAAAGTTGGACATCTTTGCTAAAACGGTTGCTAATATTTTTTCAATGAAATTCACATGGTAAATTTCATTGTTATTATTACCAATCAAGGCGCCATCAGCACCAATTTTGGCCCGTTGTTCATTTATCTTTTTCTCCCAATCGTGATTATACTCTATAGTGGCTTTTGGATTCTTTAAGATGTCTTGATATGATTTTATTGTATAAGGAACGGCAGCATATACAAAACATTCTTTTTCAAAATAAGCGTTTAGTTTTCCCGGGTGATATTTTTCTGTGAATTCTATGAATTTCAATAAATAAATAATTTGATGGTCACCCCAGTATCCAATATAGGACCAAGGATTATCCGGTTCTATAGCTTCCCAATCAAATCCCTCTTTAGTTACCCTGTAGGGGTTATATCCATCAAATGTGGAGGCGTTCAAGAATTTATGAATCATCCCTTCTATAAAATCGGGATAGGCATAAGCCAATGCTTCCCAGTTTTGGAAAATATCACGCCAATTCCCTTCATAATCCAAAATTTTGGAACCATCAATTTCACTACGTGTATTAATAGAAAATTTATTCCATGGACGGCTAGGGTCGCCATGTCTGCGGCTAAATTTTAAAGGCAAATATTCCGTGCAAAGCCTCACTAAATCTTGATCTTCGTGATTTTCGATTAATTGCAGCAACTCAATATAAGAGAATTCGTTTTTTAAATCATTAATAAACGCTTGATTTTTCTCAAACACCTCACTGTTTGCTTTTGCAAAATATTGGGTAAAATCCTTCTTTTCAATTTTATAATTCTCATCAAAGATGCCACCACGCATGATGTTGAAAAGTGTATTGGCAAAATGGCGCGTATCGATTAGTTTATCGGCAGTAAACTGCAAACCATCGCCAGCCGCATTGAGTGCAATAAGATTTTGTTTGCCTAATTCAATGTCATCAAAAAGTTGCTTTTCAAGAGTTTTATCCCGCATAATTGACTCGCAAAGTTGAATGACTTGGGATTGGTTCTGATTGACGTTGGCAATAATTTTCCAATCTTTTGAAGAGTTTTGAGGTAAAAACAAATCATTAGAAATAAAATAAGCTCCTTTTTCACCTTTTATATCGGTTTCTCCTGTTATTTTTTGCAACTTTCTAAAAGCAGGAAGTTGTTTAGAAGACAACAAATAAGTTGGATTTTTCATCCCTAAAGACCACACAATATTAGCCTTGAGTGCTTCGCTAGGTTCCGCTTTATCAACTATAATGGCGCTTAGTGCAAAAATACCCAAACCACTTTCTGTCTGTAATTCACTTCTTTTATAAGCATCAACTAAATTACTGGTACTATTTTGCAAATCACTGCTTACCCCATGTGGCATAATGTTTTGAAGGCCGTCTAAAACGGAAATATTATACCCTTTATTGGAGTTATTTATAATCTCCCCTTTTTTTACAAATCCAAAAATAGAACTTGAATTCCATTGGTACCTAAAAGTGAGTTGTAAATCATGGTGAATCTCCTCAAAAATGATTTTATTGCCGTA